>JBGSSC010000245.1:0-13751 GCA_041737265.1 Terrimicrobiaceae bacterium
TTTCCCCGACAGCACTTCCCTTTCTGACCACGTTCTCACGGGATATCAACGCTCCCTCCTACGAACCCAATTCCGAACGGCTCAAAGGGTCCGACCCCGAAGAGCAGCCAGATCTCTTTAACCCCCCGTTGCTGACCGTGCGTTTCGATGAGGAGACCGAGATTCGTCGCCCTGACGCCGCCCCATTCACAGTTCCAGCAGGAACCCCTGTCATGATCAGGCGGTTTCCCCTGAACAAACTCTCACTCTTTGAGGAGGCGAATCCTGACTCCGACCAGATGGAGTATTATTTCGGTCTCCAGCGGGAAGGAACCCACGCATGGAAGTACATCAAAGCGACCGCAGACGGGCGGATCATGGCGCTGGAAGAGGTCGCGGCGGCAGGGCGGGAACCCAACTTCTTCGAGGTTTTGCAAGCCGCGATCTACAGGGGGTCGCTTGGTCTGACCGGTGGTAGCACTGACCGATACACGGACCAGGTGGAGTACGACGAGATCCGTCAGTTGCAAGTCATGCGGATCGGCGCAAACATCATCGACCAATGGGACGCGAACGACCTCCCGACAACTCTCGTTTACCCTTCCGGGTTGCCCACTGAGCCCTTCTTTGTCTACGGGGTCGAAAATCTTCCCTACGTCAGCCAGATTGGGCTGGTTGGGTGGCGGCCACCCGATAATCGCAACCTTTTTCAAGCATGGGCGGTCTTCGACGTCTGGAATCCGCATAAAAATGCCGGCACACCACCGGCCGGGATCAATGCGTTTCGGATCAAACCCCTTGGCGGGACTGGCAGAGTCATCATGCGTTACTTTATGAACTCAACCGAACCAGGTGGCGCACCCAGCCAAGATTCGCACGTCCAGTCGAGTGCCCAGAACCTGATCGCGCTCAATGCCGGGAGAGAATTTACTTTTTCCGCCGCTCAGGACTATTCCGAGCCCACAACGCTCGGAACTGCGCCCAATTCCCACACCCATACGCCGGGCTTGCTCATTATTCAATACCAGCCGGAGGAACCCGTGGATAATCTGCCCCCTGAGTACGGTGCCAAGGCCTACAATGTCTTCAGGCTCAGGGGGCTGGGGCAGCCGCCCGATTTCCGCTTATGGGAGTTTGCCCTGCAAGCCCGGCATAGCAGCACCGGTGAATGGCACACCTACCAGCAATTCGAGGGGTTTGCCCGGGGTCAGTCAGATGTGGTCGCGTCGCCAGTCTGGGGCGACTCCGCCGCAAACATACCACTAAATACGCTCCACTCGATGCCGGATGCGCCGCTGGAAAATGAATTCTACACTTGGCGCAGCCGCGGTGCGAGCGTGGGTATGATCAAATCCGACCCCCGCACGAATCGGCTGGGGTTGTCCGGGTGGAGCCAGGTAAGGCCAAACACTCCGGGGAATGATTTTCTTGGTCGTTCTGTTCGGCACTTGCCTGTGGCTTTCCCCGATGCATTGCTCGCGCCCAACCAAGGGGCCGTTCTCGGCTCTACTGCAGACTGGGCATTTCCCACGGGTCGCTCAGTCGGGCGCGAGGCTGGATTCGAAGTGATTCCCCCCTTTCGTATGCCTCCGCAGAGCAACAGGATCCAAGTCGGACTGTTTGGGTTGGTTAATAATAACCCGGACGTCTTGGACAAAAACAACCCGATTCGCTACTCCGATCCCGACGGCACGGTTCGTCCCGCCGATGGGTATTTTGGCGGATTCCCAACCGCTTACGGGGAATCCTCTGCCCGGCCTGTGATGCTCAATCGCCCTTTCCGCAGTGTGGGAGAACTCGGGTATGTTTTCCGGGACGTCCCATGGAAATCCCTCGATTTTTCATCCCGTTGGTCGGCCGATCTCGGGCTTCTGGATGCCTTTTCCATCTCGGAGACAGATTCCAATCCCCCCCTGGTGGCCGGAACGTTCAACCTGAATACGCGGCAGACCGAAACTCTGGCAGCGGCATTGGTTGAAGCATCACGGCAGCTCGGTGGGATCCATCCGGACTTCGATGCGAGTGTGCTGACTTCCGCTCAAGCTCAAGCTCTTGCGGAGGCGATTGTGGCTGAGAGTTCTGCGAGGCCCTTTATGGATAGGGGAGACCTGGTCACAAGGGTGTTTCATCGGGGAGACGTGGCGGATCCTTTGGCGGGTGAACCTACCAAAGCAACAAGAGAGGCCGCTATCCGTGCCCTTTCCGAAATGGGAACGACCCGCACTTGGAACCTCATGATTGATCTCATCGCACAAAGCGGTCGCTTTACACAGAATGCCAAATCGGGAGCCGATTTCACCGTGCAGGGCGAAGAACGAGTTTGGATTCACGTCGCGATTGACCGCATGACGGGAGCGATTCTGGATTTGGTCAGGGAGGAAATCCATGAAGATTAGATTCCTTGGATTTCAAAGTGTGATGCGTTGGAGTCAAGTTTTGCATTCTCCCGCGCCCTGCAGGCCGTGGAGAGTTTGCCTTTTTATCTGCTGCATGGTTCTTGCAGTGCACGGCAGCACAATTGCTCAAGGGCCCGGGATTGAAATCACCCCTGCCGCGGCACCGGCCAAAGTATTCACGGCTGAGGTCCCCGACCGCAGCCTGTGGCGAATCCGAGTGAACCGTTTGAACGAGAGAGATGGCGAAGCAGCCGACGATGAATCATCGAAGATATCTGCCCGGCAAATCAAAGAAATCGAGGTTGCGTATGGTTCGGGCCTGCGGAGAGAAATTTCCCGTTACGGAAACAAAAGGGAGACCATCCAATACATTGCCAGAGGCCTGCTCATTCATCTCGACCCGGCGACTCAGGAATTGCTTTTCGATGATCCAGCTGATCGCGCAATGCGACGTGTGTCCGGCTTGGACCGGTGGGGGGAGCTCTTGTGGGTGTCGCCGCGTTATTTCATTGGAACCGCACTTTACAACGAGCGCCAATGCGATGTGTATCGCCAGTTCTTCCAGCCATTGCAGCCCGGCGAGGAATTCATCGAAGGCATCCAAGGAATTTCCGCTGGTGAGTTGAACGGGCAGGCGGTCCGGACCTTAATGACAGCTTACATTGACTCGGAGACCTCGCTTCCCATCGCACTCGAAAACGGTTACGAAACCCTTATTTACGAAAGGCTTACACCGTATGAGCCCTTTTCCCTGCCGCAAAATGTCCGGGAAGCGGTTCAGCTGCGAAACGAAGCCCTCAAGAGGCGCGAACAGCGCTTCAATATTTCCAAGTGATTCAGCGGGGCCATCCGACTAATCCCGGGTTCTCCCTCGTCGAGGTGACACTTGCATTGGCAATTGTTGCGTTTGGCCTGATTGCGATCTTCGGCCTGTTGCCCGGCGGTCTTGGTCTGGTGAGGGAAAGCGCCGCTGAAGCGACCGCAAGCAATGTGATGGGAGCCGTGGTGCTTGAAGTGAAGGCCGGTGCACTGTCCCCTTCGACGAATGCTCCGGTGGAGATCCTCTACGACTCCGATGGGCTGCCTGTGGATGCGGAGAACGGTGCCACATATATCGCCCGTGTCCAGCTACTCGGCATCTCCAAACCCCGGCTGGCAAATATCCAAATACTCTGGCCGGAAGCGAATCCCGTCAATTGGGTTGAGACCATCGTTGTCCTGCCCGATGCCCCCTCGATTCCTTGAATTTCAAAATATGATGAATTCGAGTCAAGTTTTGCATTCCTTCTGTTCACCCGCATTCTCCCTCAAGGAATCTATATGACTTTTCGCAGCGAAAAGTCTTTTGGCGGGGCACTGGAGGAAAGAGAAGAAATGGGAAACGATTCAGACCGCAAAGCATGCCTCGCCCGGTCTGGGGCGGCACCCAGTCCACGAAGCCGTGGTGATGCTTTCACGCTCATCGAAATTCTCGTTGCGCTGGCCGTCTTTTTGCTGATGGCACTTCTTCTTCTGCAAATGTCAGACAGCATCATGCAGGTCACAAACCATTCCCAACACCGTATCGGCGCCGATGGCAATGCACTGCTTGCAATGGACCGGATATCGGACGATGTCACACGTGCGGTCGTCCGGGGAGACCTTCCGTGGCGTGTTCAAAAGCAACCCGGTAATGATGGATTTTCTTTTTTTGCTGCTGCACGTGCTTACACTGCGGGACGTACAACCAGCAAAATTGGATACAAGGTCGAAGACTCCATGCTGAAACGCGGGGTTCAGGAGACGTCGTGGGAAAACTCCGGCACGGACGCCCTGACATTCATCCCGGCCGGCTCTCCGGACTTCACGGACTATCTGGAAATCGATGCAACAAACTTTGATGTTCTGGATCCGAACATTTTTCGACTCGAGATTTCATTTTTGAACGCCGAAGGAGATGTCATCAGCGATCCGGCCCCAACAGACAACAACTTGGTGGATTTCTCCCAGTCCCGGAGCGTTGAACCCCAAAACACAGTCCGTGCAATTATAGTCACCGTCGCCTCGGTCAACGAACGTGCCCGCCTGCTCATCAGTCCTGCAGAACTGGACGCTTTACCGGACAACTTTCCGGATGCTTCAAATGGAAAAAATGCCCTGGAGGCGTGGCAGGATTATCTGGCAAGCGGTGCCACCAATCTTTCGCAACCGGCCCGCGAAGCGATCCGGGTAAGGCAACGCTACATCCCCATCGCGCCATAGTGGTTCCAATCCTTCGCGCCCGGCTCCGCTTTTTTATTGCGCGGGATGGGATACAGTCGGATTATGGATTTCTATGAAAATCCTGATGTCCCTCCTGGCTCTTGCGGCCACTGCTCAGTTCGCTCTTGCCGAAGAGCCGGCCGCGTCACCCAAACCAACGCCTGATCCTGAAAAAGCGTTCAAGGCGAAAGATAAAAACTCCGACGGCAAAATCACGAAGGAAGAGTGGGCCGCCAAGGCCAAGGACCCTGCCAAAGCTGAGAAAGGCTTTACAAAAAAAGACAAGAATTCCGACGGCTCGATCACGATGGAGGAATACACAGCAGGCAAGAAATAGTTTTCCGACCGCTAAAGATCCAACCGCCGGCCCGTGCAGGCGGTTGGGCTTGGACGCTGACCTCCCCCTTTGACTGTCCGCTCCCCGGGACAGGAATGCCCCCTCAGACCGGTTCCCAGGCGAGGCTGAGATTCAGGGAAGCAATCCCTCCCCGCGCGGGTTTGAGCGCGATTTTTTCGATGACGGGCTCGCGCAGTGAGAGCGCCGTGCAGGCGGCACCAAACTCGGCCTCAAGTCCCGCCAGCTCCTCACGCAGCGCGGTCGCGTTTTTCTCCGCTGCCGCGACATCCCCGCCCTGATCCATGGCACGCCCCACGGATCGGCTGGCCGTACCCACCCTGCGGATATTTGTCGCACTGATGGCCTTCCTCCCGAGAAATGCACCGAGGATGCTTGAACCAATGGTGATCGCGGTTTGAAACTTTGCGTTGGCAGCCTGTTGCTTCTCGCGGGCGATGGCCGCGTCGGCACGTGCGATACGTTGTTCAATGGCACTGCGGCGTGGCGCGAATTTTTTGGCAAGAGCATCCATACCTGCATCACGGCTCTCCCGCTGAAGCTGCACCACCCTCGCCGTGAAATCAGCCAGCGTCTCGCCGGGCTTGGAAACCACCTTCGGCTCGTCGCAACGAAAGACCTCCAGAGTTCTGGAGGCGGCCCACGCGCGAAAATCCTTTGTCCAACCGGCGTAGCTCTTGGGCTGGGAAGCGGAGGGAGTCAGTTCCCCGAACGAAGCACCGGACTCCGGGCTGTGAAGCAGTTCCCCGGCTTTCACATCGGCGGGTGTGGCAGCATCCCAGTCGGGCGCTGCCAGGCCGGTCGGAAGCTCCGTTAGAAGGCTGAGAGATTCTGTGGACTCATAGCCGAGACGGGAATCTTTGTATTGGAGTTGAACGATGCCAAGCAGCCAGGGCCGATAGACAGCCTCCCCTGTCCCGGAGGAAGATGGGAGAAAGACTTGCGGGACTGTCGGGGGAAGCGCCGGGCGCTGACCTCCCGAGGGGACGGTCGCTGCCTGCGGCGCAGCGACGGGCTCAGGAGCCCGGGGAGGCTGGAGCAGCCGGATTTGGTCCCGTGTCAGCGGGCCGCGCAGGTAACAAAGCGCCCACCGGGATTCGAATGGGGTCGGCGCGTCGTCGTTGACGTTGTTCATGAGAAACACCCGCTTGCCGAGGCCGGCGAGGAGCACTTCCATTTTTTGACGGTCGAAGGTTCCCGCGCCCGAGGCTCCCTGCAACCCGTCCAGCACCCGGGCTTTGTCCCGTTCGGTTTGAAGCCGTCCGATGAACCATGTCCCCGCATTGGAGAGAGCTTTGTAATCGAGATCCACAGGATTTTGGGTGGCAAGCACGACCCCCACTCCGAACGCCCGCGCCTGCTTGAGCATCGTGAGCATCGGACGCTTCGAAGGCGGGTTTGCCGTCGGCGGCAAATACCCGAAAATTTCGTCCATGTAGAGGATTGCCCGCAAGCTTGTGGTGCCACTTTGGGCGCGGGTCCAGGCAAGCACTTCGTTCAGAAGCAGCGAAACAAAAAACATGCGCTCGTCATCACCCAGATGCGCGATGGAGAAGACTGCGAGCCTTGGCTTGCCCTCGGGGGTGTAGAGGCACCGGGCGATGTCGAGCGGTTCGCCCTGCCTCCATGCCGCGAACGCCGGAGATGCCAGAATATTGTTGAGCGCCATGACAAGCGCGAATCGGTCTTTGGAGGGATAAAAGGACTCCAGATCGAGAACCCCGATTTTTGCGAAAGGAGGGTGTTGAATTCCTGCAATGATCCCCTCCAGATCGAGGTCGCGCCCCTCCGACCACGCCGCCGAGAAGATCGCCGTGAGAAGAATTCCTTCGCGGCTCTGCACCGGGTCCGCAGAAATCTTTAGCAGGCCGAGAAGGCTGGCGGCTGCCGTCTGGGCCCGTTCGGCGAGCGCCTCGGGATCGGTTGTTGCGGGTGCCTCGAAGGAAGCAAGCACATTCACGGGGATGCCGGCCGAGCTTCCCGGCGTGTAAATCGAAACCTCCGCACGCTCCTTGTAGAGGGCAATCCGCTCCGGTCCCTGCCCCCAACGCGCAAGCCCTTCCCGCCAGAGGTCCGCCTGACCGGCTGCGAACTGCGCCGGGGTTTCCCCTTTGCGAACGGCATCCTCGGGATTGATCCAGGGCTGAAAGTCCCCGGGAAGAAGCTCCGGAAAAGCGAGGGCAAGATTTGCGAGGTCGCCCTTCGGGTCGATGATGATGGCAGGCACCCCGTCGATCGCCGCTTCTTCCAACAACGCGATGCAGAGGCCGGTCTTGCCACTGCCGGTCATGCCGACGCAGACCGCATGCGTGACCAGATCCCGCGAATCGTAAAGGAGCGGCGCATCGGCCCCCTCACGGGTTTCCATGTCATAGGGGCGGCCAAGGTAAAAGGCGCCGAGTTTCTCGAATTGGGAGGGGTCCAAGGGCATCTCTGCGCAATAGCTCCTCAACCCTCCAAACTCAAGTTTCCCTCCATTTTGCGCAGCAAAATTTTTCTAATCCGGCGGCAATAGCGGCCGTTTCTCACCGGACGCCAATGCCATCAAGCCCACCCTTGGCACCGGCTCCCGCCGGATTAGGCCAGTTCCCGCCAGACGCTGGGACTTTTCCCTGTGCGCTGTTTGAAAAGGCGCGAAAACTGGAAGACGTCGGAATAGCCCAGTTGGTCGGCAATTTCGCTGATTGTCATGTCGGATCCGCGAAGCAACTGCCTGGCACGGTCGACTCTCGCGCGCTGAACCAGTTCCCGTGGAGGAATTCCGGCAACCTGCCGGAAAAGTTTGGAGTAATGGTCGGGTGAAAGTGAAAGCTCGCGGGCCAGGCTGCGGATGGACGGGGTCTCTCCCGGTTGCGAGTAGATCCTTGCAGCCTGCCTTTCCAGCGCGAGGCGGTGAGGCTGCCATCCTCCTTCATCTTCCCCGCTTTCACGACCAAGCAGTTCGAGCACAAGGGCGGCAAATAGACATTTCGCCTGCTCCCTCTGAAAACGTCCTTTCGTCGCCGGCCGCATGAGACGCACAATTTTTTCAAGAGTTGCACGAAAGAAGGGAGTGTCGCCCACCAGGTGTACTTCCCGTGGCAATCGACGGCCGGAAAGGCACGGGTGCCCTTTCGCTGTTAACGGCGTGAAGTGAATGTAAGTCACGGTAATCGGATCTGCGGGATTGTGGCGTGCGAAATACAATCCGCCGGGCCGCATCCAGATACAGACTCCGGGACGGAGCGGGATCTCACGATCATTCAGTTCCATGCTTCCACTGCCGGACCAGACATACCAGAGGTCGCAATCGTGCAAAGTGGACGACCACGAAGGTTGGAGCGACCAACCCGGCTCGCAGAGCATGTGGCCGCAGGGACCGATCCGGTAGCTCGCAAAAGGAGGTTTCAGAATAACGGAAAAATACAAATCAAAGGCGGTTCACGCAATGGCCGATTTTGCCCGCATTGGTATTTTCCAATCAATGAACCCAACACCCGCCAAGACCGATCACCCGAAGGAATCCGTTGCCCCGCTTCCAGTCAACCTCATGGTGGACCCCGGATCCGGGGAGCATGATCCCGCCCTCTATCACACCAATATCAGTGCCCGGGCGGTTCAGGGCGGACTGGATGCGGTTACCCCGGAGCATCTGGATTTTTACGAGCAGGAGGGCTACCTGGCTGTGGAGGATGCTTTCACGCCGGAGGAAATTGCCGATGCGAAGCAGGGGATGCTTGATTTGATCATGGGAAGCAAGCCGGAGTTCGAGGGAATCCAATTTGAAAGCAAAGCCGAGGCAAGGCTCGGGGAGCTGACTTTGGAAGAGCGCCAGGATGCTGTCCGCAAGCTTATCTATTTTGTGAAATATGATGCCCGGCTTGAAGCGCTCTCCTCCCATCCCAAACTGGCCGGCGTACTCGCCCGGATGCTCGGTGCTCCCCCGTTTCTTTACGCCGATCAGGCGATGATCAAGCCACCACACATCGGCCGCGAAAAGCCCTGGCACCAGGACATGGCATTTTTTGACCTGCCAACCGCCACAAAAATCGTGGGTGTCTGGATCGCCCTCGACGAAGCCACGATCGAAAACGGCTGCATGCATGTGCGGCCCCAGGGCCATCAACAGGGACCGATTGTCCATTTCAAACGCCGCGACTGGCAGCTTTGCGACTCCGAATGCGTAGGCAAACCCTGCGTGGCGGTGCCACTGAAACCAGGCGGACTCCTTTTCTTTGATGGCATGCTTCCGCACGGCACGCCGAGCAACCACTCCGGCAAACGCCGAAAGGCGCTTCAGTTTCATTACCATGCCGCCGGAGTGGAAAAGGTGGCCACAGAGCTGCGTTTGGCGGTGTTTGGAGGCGAGGGCCGCGGGGTCGAATGCTGACTGCGGGGTCTGGAAATACGTTCCGGAGTCGGTCAGTTTCGGCATGGTGGAATCCCACCGCACCATTCCTCCCGCGGAGAGAGATCTGGCCCGTGAGGTCGGGAAATTGGAGGCATGGCTGGCGGAGGAATCGAAAAGCCAACCATCGCTTTCCGCCGGGTATATCGAGTCTGCACAAGCCCTCAACGGAGAATTCTTCGTGCCCTACAATGGCGGGGGCATCGCAGTCCCTTTGGATGAGGAGAACCTGGTGGCCATGCTGTTGGAGCCGGAACTCGTCAGCCGCAGGTTGATGGTTCAGGCCGGAGCGGCCATCCGCCTGGCGGAAGCCCTCGCCTCAAGCCCGCTGCCGAAGGTGATGCTCGGAGGCGGGGACATGGCGGACAACCGCGGTCCCGTGTATTCCCAATCGTGCTTTGAGGAAGTGGTCCTACCGGCCTACAGGGTGCTTCTGGACCGGTGCGCGGAACTGGACGTCCAATACGTTTTTCGCACCGATGGCAACCTGTGGTCCGTGGCTGACCTCCTCTTCGGCGAGGCAGGCTGTCCCGGCTACGGGGAAACCGACCGCGATACCGGCATGACAATGGGAGAGCTTCGCCGGTGCTATCCCGGGATGATCGTCTGGGGGAACGTATCCTCCTCGCTCCTCCAGCAGGGCACGGCGCGGCAGGTCAAGGAGGAGAGCCGCCGCATCCTCGAGGAGTCCGGCGGCACCGGCTACTTCCATGGCTGCTCGAATGCGATCATTTCCGGGACCCCTCCGGAGAATGTCGAGGCGATGTTCTCGGTCCGGTGATCTGTTTGGAGGCCCGGGAAGAGTTGCCTGTTGCCGGATTTGGTTGACAAGCGGGACGGGCTGCGAAGGTTAAGGGCTGGTCCGGAGCGGCGCGCCGCTTCCCTGCACTCCTCACTCAATGGGCACAATCCTCATCTCAGCGATCGCATCCGTTTTTCTGGCGGGCTTCCTCGCCCCGTGGCTGCACCGCATCGCAGGTCCGCGCGTGGGAGTGTTGCTGGGATTCGTGCCATTGGCCGCTTTCGTGGCCTTTGCGCTGATGCTGCCTCAGGTTGCTGCGGGCACTCCCGTGCAGGCCTCATGGGAATGGGCGCCTTCGCTCGGAATCGAGCTCAGTTTTTTTGCCGACGGGCTGAGCCTCCTGTTCCTCCTCATCATCAGTGGAGTCGGAACATTTATCGCATGGTATGCTGCGGGCTACCTCCACGGTGACCCCGGCCTCGGCCGCTTCACTCTTTATCTCTTTTCCTTTATGGGGGCCATGCTCGGCCTCGTTTGCTCGGACAACCTGATTTTGCTCTTCATCTTCTGGGAGCTGACCAGCATCACCTCCTATTTGCTGATTGGATACTACTGCCGCAAGGAAGCATCACGAAGAGCGGCATTGCAGGCCCTGCTGGTCACGGGCGGCGGCGGACTCGCCATGCTCGCGGGCTTTATTCTCATCGGGCGGGAAACGGGGACTTTAGAAATTTCCTCACTGCTCGCCATGCAGCCTGGAGCCTTGGTCGAGAGCACGGTCTTCCCGATAATCTTCACTCTCATCCTGCTTGGTGCTTTCACGAAGTCGGCGCAGTTTCCATTTCACTTCTGGCTTCCCAACGCGATGGAGGCCCCGGCTCCCGTCAGCGCATTTCTCCATTCGGCGACAATGGTCAAGGCAGGCATCTTCCTGCTCGCCCGGTTGCATCCCGGCCTCTCGCCCAGCCCGCTTTGGACAGCAGTTGTCGCACCGGTGGGTGCAGCGACCATGATCATCGGGGTTTTTCTCGCCCTCGGGCAGAAGGATTTGAAACGAATCCTCGCCTACACAACAGTCGCCGTGCTCGGCACCCTGACCATGCTTCTGGGAATCGGGACGCCTCTCGCCATCAAGGCTTGCATGGCATACCTGCTCGCCCACGCCCTCTACAAGGCCGCGCTCTTCATGGCTTCGGGAACCATCGACCACGAAACCGGATCGAGGGATCCCGATCACCTGGGAGGACTGCGCTCTGCGATGCCATTCACAGCGACCGCTGCGTTTCTGGGTGGCCTTTCGATGGCGGGCATCCCGTTTCTCATCGGTTTCGTGAGCAAAGAATACTTCTACAAAGCCCTGCTCGATGCGGATGGGCCGGGAGTGCTCTGGGAGTTTCTCGGAGTCTCGGCCAGCGTCGCCATGGTTGCGCTTGCGGCGACTGTTGCAATCAAACCCTACTGGGGCTCACTCAAGCCGACGCCCAAAACACCCCATGAGGCACCGTGGACCATGTGGCTCGGGCCGCTCCTTCTTGGCGTTGCTGCCATCAAGTTCGGGCTGTTTCCCGGCCTCGCCGGCGAACGCCTCGTTGGGCCGGCAGCGGCGGCCATCCTCGCTGACCCGGGCTTTTCAGCGGATCTCAAGCTCTGGCACGGATTGACCCCCGCCCTCGGGCTGAGCGTCCTCACTCTGGCCCTCGGCGGAGGCCTCTACTTCCTGACCGGAAAACTGCGGAGCGCCCGCGGCCTGTATAGCTTCCTGGCAAAAATCGGGCCCGAGCGCTGGTATGACGCGGGCCTGGCGGGTCTGCTTGGTTTTGCGAAATGGCAGACCCGCTTTCTGCAGAATGGATATCTGCGGAATTACGTCCTGGTTGTCGGTGCCTTCACGACCCTTCTCGTTGGCCGGCTGCTGCCCCTGGACGCACTCCGTCCCGACTTCACAGGCATGGCCGGGCTCAGCGTGCTTGGAGTGACCACCTGCGGACTCATTTCTGTCGCCGCGATTCTGGCATGCATGGCGACTTCCCGCTTTGCGGCGATCCTGGCTCTCGGAGTCGTCGGCCTCGGCATCGCCGTGCTCTATTTTCTGTACAGTGCGCCCGATCTCGCGATGACCCAAATTCTTGTCGAGACCCTGACGCTTGTTCTGTTCGTGCTCGCATTCCGCAGCCTGCCACTCTTGAAAGAATTCTCCCGGCGATCGATTCGGATCCGGGATGCCATCGTCTCCGCAGTCTTCGGAAGCGTGATGTGCCTGCTTGTGCTCGTGGCATTCCAATTCCAGCCGGGTGAGGCACCCATTTCCGGTTTCATGTCCGAGAACAGCCTGTTGCTGGCAAACGGACGGAATGTCGTGAACGTGATTCTCGTGGATTTCCGCGCTCTGGATACTCTCGGTGAAATTTCGGTGCTGGCCATCGCTGCGCTGGGGGTCCTTTCGATGTTGAAGACCCGGCCCGGCAAAGAAAAAGGAGAACGATGAACAGTGTGATCTTCAGCACCACGAACCGTCTCATAGCGGGATTGCTTCTCCTGTTCTCGGTCTTTCTGCTGCTCCGTGGTCACAACCTGTCCGGAGGCGGTTTCGCGGGCGGGCTGGTTGCCGCCTCCGCGTTTGCTCTGCAGTCCCTCGCGTTCGGGGTCGGCGCAGCGCGACGCATGTTGATTTTTGATCCGCGGAGCATCATCGCCGCCGGGCTCGTCGTTGCCTTCGTCAGCGGGCTGGCCGGAAATCTCGCGGGCAAGCCGTTTCTAACCGGACTTTGGGACAAAACCCCGCTGCCGCTCATCGGGAAGCTGGGCACACCGCTTCTGTTTGATTTTGGTGTCTATATCGTCGTGACCGGCATCGTTTGCATGATCGTTTTCTCGCTGGGTGAGGAGGAGGAAGGCTGAATGGAATTCGTCTTTGCCATAACCATCGGCGTGCTCTACGCGGCGGCCTCCTATTTGTTCCTGCGCCGCAGCGTTGTGAAGCTGATCCTTGGCATTGCCGTACTGAGTCAGGCCGCAAATCTGCTGATCTTCACCGCGGCCGGGCTGAAGCCGGGAGCCGTCCCGATCATGGATGCGGAATCACAGACTCTGTTGAACGCGGCGGATCCCCTGCCACAGGCCCTGATTCTCACCGCGATTGTCATCAGCTTCGGCGTGTTGGCATTTACTCTGGTGATGGTTCAGCGGGCCGACAAATGCGTGGGCACCGACGATCTGGATTCCATGAAAAGCACCGACGCGTAATGGATCCACTGACCCTGTCATTGCTCACTCCGTTGGCCACGGCAATCCTTTGCCTGTGCTGCTGGAGGTCTGCGGCAGCCGCGCGCGTCCTTGGGGTCGCAGGCATGGCCGCTCTCCTTGCCTCCTCGCTCTGGTTGTTGCTCACGGTTTCCAGAGATGGAATTCTGGCCGTACGGTTCGGAAACTGGCCTGCCCCCTTCGGAATCGTTCTGGTGGCCGACCTCACCGCCGCAATCATGGTTGTCGTGACCGGCATCATCGGCCTCGCTGTCGCCGTGTATTCGCTGGCCGATGTGGATGCCGCCCGCCAGCGGAGCGGCTACTTCGCGTTCCTTCACTTCATGCTCGCAGGCGTCTGCGGCGCCTTCCTCACAGGAGATATTTTTAACATGTTCGTCTGGTTTGAGG
>JBGSSC010000386.1:0-14391 GCA_041737265.1 Terrimicrobiaceae bacterium
CGATGGAGGGCACCGGGATGCTGCCATCGCCACGCGGCCCGATGTTCAAAAGCAGATTCCCGCGCTTGGCCGCGCAAATCCCCAGCATTGAGATGACATCCTGCGGAGTTTTCCAATGGTGGTCCCCGGCAGAATAGCCCCAGCTTTCGTTGAGCGTGATGCACGCCTCCCAGGGATTCCACGGCTTAGGCGCACCAAGATGCCCCTCCAGTGTGGCAAAATCCCCGGGCAGGCCGTGGCGGCCATTCGGAAGAATCTGCGGTTGGATGCCGCGCACCATGGCGTTCATTTCTTCCGCCTTCCAGCCCCCGGAATGGAAAGGCCACCATCCGTCATACCAAAGAATATCCACCGACTGGTACTTGGTGACCAATTCGCTAATACGCGCGAAGGTGTTTGCGATGAAGACATCGTAAGCGGCTTTGCTTTCCAGAGCGTCGGTCGCATCAGGAAGATCCATCCAGTTGTTAAGACTGTGATACAACCCTATCTTCAACCCAGCTTTCTCGCGCCGGCGATAATTTCCCCTGTGAAATCGCGGCGAGGGCCCGTCCTGGTGGAACAAAAATCCGTTAGGTCCGAATCATAGAGACGAAATCCGTCATGATGCATCGTGGTAAAAATCAGGTATCTCATGCCTGCAGCGACCACGAGTTCGGCAATCGCCTCCGCATCGAATTGATCCGGCCGAAACTGCCCGGCCAGGCCGCGGTATTCGTCCCGCGGTATTTCCTCCCGGTTCATGACCGATTCGCCCCGGCCGAGCAGGGAATAGAGGCCGAAATGATTGAACATTCCATAGCGCAGATCGACAAATTCTTCCGTGTTCGCCTAGGCGCTTGTTGGAAATTTTGAAACACCATGTTGCCGCATGCCCACTTCCAATACGACTGCGCGAAGCGCCCCTTTTTCCGCGACTACGCCCGGAAAAACCGTAGTTTCCTTGAATTTCAAAATATGATGCATTTGAGTCAAGTTTTGCATTCCCTCTGTTTAGCCACTTTCTTACTCAAGGAATCTATATGACTTTTCGCGGCGAAAAGTCTTCAGCGAGGCACTGGTAATTGGGTCTGCCAGCGGAATAGGGCAGAAGTTTGTGAACATGTCTTGGCTGGTCTTAGGCAGTGCCTCGCTAGGGTATCTGCACCCTGGCCCAAAAAATTCCCGAGCGATCACCGCCCAGGTAGCTGATCCAAATCATGCCCCCGTGTTCATGGATGCCGGGGTAGCTGGTGCCGTCAACCTCCACGAAGGGGGTCAGCACGGCTGTTTGGGGATCAACCCAAAAGAGCATCACACTTCCATCTTCGCGGCCCTCGGGGTCCGTGGGATCAACCCGGATCGGCCCGCCCGGGCGTTCCGGGCCGAGCATGCGTGCGGCAAGAAGGAGCCGTCCGTCCGTGAGGCGGATTAGGTCCGGTCCGCCCATGTCCACCCGGAAAATCTCCGAAGTCGGTACGGGTTTCCCATCACCATGCCAATCCACTTTTGCGCGGCGCCATGTCCAATCCTGAAAATAGGGACCTTTGCCCACTCCGATCATTACCCGGGGTTTGCCGCAGCGGGCAAGGCAGCAGGCATCACCCTCGGTTGTGAATGCGATGTCGCTTTCGTTTTCCCCAACGCCAGTGCAGGAAAAGACGTTCTTTTTAAGGGTCCGCCAGCTTTTGCCATCCCGCGTTCGGTAAAGCGCGCCAGCAGGGTCTTTGCCACCATAGCCGACACTGTAACCCATGCCATTGTGCCAGGTGACATCCACGCGTTGCGTGTTGGCTCCCGATGGGCAGGCGAAGGCTGTGCCCCAGTTCACACCATCCGTCGACAGCCAGGTTGCTGATTGCGCGGCCACGTCCTCCTCCTCGTCGCTGTTGGGTGTCCAGTTCGACCAGCCCGATCGGGACTGATGTTTCACTTTGTCCAACTGGTAATGGCATCCGTCCTCGCGAGGTTCGGCCGAAACAAAAAACACCATGGCGTTGACCATCAAATGCCCCTCGGCCGTGATGGAAAACCGCGCCAGCCCGACATCCGCACTGTCCCACCCAAGGAGCGCAACGGATTCCCAAGTCTCTCCGTCTGCAGACCGGATGATCCTGGATTTACCGGACCAATGATTGAAATGCGTCTGCGCCTCGCGGAACGTGGAATACCAATGGCCCTTAAAATGAATCAGGTGGGGGAACTCAAGCCGGATCTTGTCAGGGTCCGGGATCATTGTGTCGCCCATGGGTTTGGGACTTTTCCAGATGAGCTTTCCGTGGATAAATTTCATATTGTTTGGTGTCAGAGCTGGTTATTCCGTTGGTTTGACCCAGGAGATTGCGGCGTCATGCGCTGCCTGGAGATGTTCAACCATTAGGCTCCTAGCGCGATCCGGTTCGCGGGCCTCAATCGCTTGAAAAAGCCGCTCATGTTGGACCACGGACGAAGCATAGGAGCTGTAAAAATCAGGAGGTACGGCAAGATGCCCGGGCAGTGATCGCGGGGAGAGAAGACGCCAGACCTGGAGTTTTTGAAAAAAATCCCCGGCGACTTTGCTATGAGCCGCCACGACAACTGCCTCATGAAAGGCGATATCCAGTTTCTCCATGCGGGCTGAGACGTGCCTTTCGTCCTTCATTCCGGCCATCACCTTTTTCATTTCCGTTACAATCTTACCAAGCTGGCGCAGATCGGAGGAAAGGCGTCGGCTCGCCGCGAGAAGGCATATGGAGGGCTCTACAGTGAAACGCAGAAGGAATAGATCCGTAATCTCATCCACAGAAAGTTCCCGAACGTTGGCCTGTTGACGGGGCGTGATCGTGACGAGTCCCTCCCTTTGCAGATCGCGCAAGGCATCCCGCACGGGAATACGGCTGACCGCCATGTCACGGGCGAGCGTCAATGCGGTGAGGGTATCGCCGGATTTGAGTTCTCCGCGGAGGATTTTGCGCCGAATTTTTCTCGCGACGTCCAAGCTGGCCACTTCACTCATTGTTCGTGTGACAGCCATTCAGGCGCCCGGGCTTCCAGAGTTTCCCGCAGTCCCTGTAACTGTGCAGGGGTGAAGGAGCGATACGGGCCAGCACATTCCAACCCCACATCACTGCCGCCAAGAATTCGGAAGGCGCGATCAAGAGCCGAATCAAGCAGCCCTTCTTCGATCAGCGGGCCGACGGCCTCAAGCAGGACTTCAATGGATCGGTTCAAAGGTTTGGCATCCTCCCATTTCCCTTCGCGGCACAATGCGTAGAGCCGCAAAACGAGGCGGGCATTGAGTCCGCAGAAGGAACTGTAACACCCGTGACCACCGACGGGCATGTGGGTGAAGAGCGAGTCCTCTCCGCCAAAGACGGAAAATTCACCCGTCTCCGCAAGAATCCCGGTGAGTTCCCGGGGACTGCATCCCGTATCCTTCATTCCAATGAGAGTGGGAAATTCCTTCGTTAATCTGCCGAGCATTGCAGCACCGAGCCGGCGCTTGGCCCGCTCGGTGTTGTAAAAGACAAGCGGCACATTGCCTGCGGCTTTCTCGCAAGCCCCGAAGAAGCCCATCACTTCATCATCCTTGAGTTCCAGCCAGAACGGCAGCGCCAGTTGCAAGGCGTCAGTGCCTTCTTTACAAGCGATCTGGATCCGCTCGACGGTGGTCGGAGTGCTGAGTGCGGTGCACCCGATTTGCACCGGGATTTCGTGGTTCCGGGCCGTTTCACAAACCACCCGGGTGATCCGCGCGTAAGTTGCGTCATTTTGAGCGTAAAACTCGCCGGTGGTGCCGCCGGTATACACACCATGCAGACCATCTATCGCGTAACGCCGCACTTCCTCGGCCAGCCTTTCCTCCCGCAAGGTAAAGTCCGCGTTCCAGGGCGTGATCAGTGCTGCCCACACTCCGCGAAGTGTGGATCGGGTCAGTCGTTCGTTGGTTTTCATAATTGTTCGGGCAGGTTGGACAGTTTGGAACCAAACAGAGCCAGGGCGTTATGGCTGAGGATGCGGATTTTGGATTCGGGCGGAATTTCCGCGCTTTCCACCCTCGCTTTCTGGCAGGCGGTGAAATAAAGAGGGGTGTCGGTGCCGAAGAGGATCCGGTCGTCCCCCACCCGCGAAACCGCCCATTCAATCAGGCCGCTGATCATGGACATCGCTGATGAAGTGTCCGTCCAGATATTCCGGTGTCTGGCCGACTCAATCGCATGAACCTGGCGGGATCTCAAACCATCGTCGCCATGCCCCAGGTGAGCCACAATCAGGCGGATCTCGGGAAATCGATCCGCCCACGGAATAAAATCCTCCGGGTAACTCCCCTTGTCTCCACTGTGGGCAAGAATCACAGCCTCATGTCTCGCCGCCATCTCAAAGACGGGTCCGGCCATTGCCCGGGTGTCATACTCGTGCATAAAGGGATGTATTTTTATCCCCATGCAGCGCGGATGATCCAGTAACTGCTCGCTCCCGGAGAGGGTCTCCGTCCGGGCAGGATCAACCACGACCCAGAAGAGCAAATTATCGTGGGCTTCCGCCGCCACCACCGCCTCGGCGTTTCCCTTCGCGATATTGCCCCGGTAGGGCTGCAATGCGGTCAACGCCGAAACTACGCTCCAGCGGATGGACGCAGCCTCCGCCCGCCGGCTCACCGTCGCCGCATCTCCCGAGTGCCACTCGTCCACCCGGCTCGCATCCTTTGCTTCATGCCGCCCAAAGTGTGCATGAACATCGATCACCGGCGATGCCTCGGCTGAGAACGAATTGTATACAGTCACAAACCGTTTGATAGCACGGTCCTGGTTTTTGTATACAAAATTATGAGATCCTTGTCGCAAGCTGATCTGCCAACTGATTGGTTTGTACGGCAGGTGCCAGGGTTCGCGCCCAAGAAGTGAAGGGGAGAGGACGCCTGTTGGCGACACACAAGATTGAACTTTGGGGAAGTCGTCCTAAGCTCGTTCCCCATGCCTCTTAAGCTCAGGACAAAGCGGGTCACGCTCGCAGATATGGCAAAGACGCTCGATCTCACACCGCGGGCGGTCTCAAAAGCGCTCAATGGGGAGGATTCGACTGTGAGGGTCAGCGAAAAAACCCGCGAGCGGGTTCTGGCGCTGGCCAAAAAGCTGAATTACCGGCCGAATCGAATGGCGAAAACCCTGCGCACAGGGAAGTCCGGCATGGTTGGGGTTCTCGCGTTTCAGGCCTTTGGCCACCTCTTTCAACTCAAGCTCTATCTTGCCCGGCACTATGCGGAGTTGCATGGTTTCCATCCAAACATCTACGTGATTCCAGACTTCGCGGAGGAATCCTGCAATCGCGCGATCGACATGATGATCGACTCCAAGGTCGACGCCCTGATCGTCTTCAATGATCCGGGCAAAGCCCTGTTGGACCGGTTGGTCGCCGCGGGAATTCCGGTAGTGGTGGTGGGTGCCCCGAAACCTCTCAGTGTGCCAACCTATTATTCCGATTTCAAGGGAGGGTTTTCACTCCTGGCAAAACACCTCATCACTCAGGGATGCTCTTCGATAACCCTGCTCTACGAGCAGGTCTCCAACGACCGGTCGACTCCCATACTTGTTCAGGCCGCCATGAAGGGGATTCAAGCAGCGGTGAAGGCTGCCGGACGCCGGGAACGTGACATCCCTTTTGGCACCCATGCCCAGCGTGTATCCTATGATGGATTCATGGTGCCGCAGGCTCCCAATGTGCATGGCCTTCATGCAGGGGGTTATCTGGGAATGCGGGAGATCATTGGCTCCGGGCGGGTTCCCGATGCCCTGATCTGCAATGGCGATGCCACAGCGCACGGTGCTCTGCTGGCCTGCGCGGAGTCCGGCCTTCGAATTCCCGAAACGATGATGATCGCCGGGATCGGAGATGATCCATCGAGTTCCGCAGGATTGCTTCCCCTCACCTCGATCCGGCAGCCCCTCAAGGAATTGTGCCGTCTGGCTTTTGCCGACCTCGAGCGAATGACTCTCAGCGGGGAGCATCTCCCTAACAAGCGGGTGATTTTGCCCTATGAACTGATTGTCCGTGAGTCAACTCGGCGGCTTTAGTCCCTCCCCTCAAACTTCCAATGGCGGGATTGCTCCCTTCCGCCATTTCACAACCATCGACTCCTGAAAGTTCAATGGCGCGTTGGACCCGGATAAAATCCGCCCCGCCCCCATGCATTGGCGCGCGACGTCAAGGCTGTCCGGACCATCAAGAAAGGAACTCTCGAAAGCCACGCTTTCCGGGAGACCCGCCGCCTGAAAGCTGCAAAGTTCGGCGATTGTACATCCCGCCAGGATCACCCGGGTGGGCCGCAATTTTTCCACCCATCGAAGCGTGTCTGCAGCAGACAACTCCGGAAGAGGAAGCCGCGGATGCCTGGCTCTCGGATCCACCAAACGGACGGTCAGCACAATGGACAACCCACAGACTGAAAGTTCCTCCCCGGCAGACTCCATGCGGGTTGGAGGAATTTCCTGCATGGCGGGAACAAGACGAATGGCGGCTGGTCGCGGAGTCTCTCCTGCAATCCGCCTGAGTGAATCGGAGAAGCCGGCCATTCCCGGATGAAGAATCGGCACTGTCTCCAACCGGTCGGCGTGCCCGGCTGCCTGATCGGCAAGCCAGCGGTTGGATGACCGCGGGACCCGGTGGAAAACCCCATCCATCGCGGACACCCACGCCTTCTCGATTTGCAGGCGGTCCATGGTTTTCAGGAGAAATGGAACCGTTCCCCTGTCGACCAAAGGCCGAAAAGGCCAAGTGCCCAGCCAGGCATTGTGATCAATCATTGGTTAAAAATCCGGCGGAAGTTGTCCTGAAGAATCGCCCGCCGCTCTCCGGCGGAGAGGGCCGAGCCCTGGATACGCGCGAGGGCCGAGCCCTGATGGCGCAGGGGAAAGTCGGAGCCGAAGAGGATTCGATTCACTCCCACGGCCTCAACGGCAAATTCAAGAATTCCTGCATCAGGCAGCATGCCCGAGGTGTCGATCCAAACATTGGGGTGCGGTGCAAGATCGAGCACCCCTTCCTCGTGTTGCCCGGAAAGGTGGGGTGCGATGATCTTTAGCTTCGGATATTTTCCGGCAAGTTCCGCGACATCTGCGGTGCAAGATTCGCCGGGCAGATTTCCCCCGAATTTGTTCCAGCAATGTTGCAGGATCGGGACATCCAGCTCGACCGCGAGTTCGGCAATCGGCTCAACCAACGGATCGTTCGCCTTGCAGGAAATCCAGAGCTTGATTCCGAGCATCGGACCCTGCTGCACCCGCATCCGAATTTCAGCGAGGGCATGCTCCGTGTGGATTGGATTGACGAAGCAAAGCGCACAAAGCCGGTCCGGCGCCTGCTGCACCAGACTTAGCACGAATTCATTGGACGCAGTGACGCGCCCGGGAGGAGGGTTCCAGGCATCCGTGTGGTGAGGTGCACCCGTCGGGGGCCAGTGTCCACCATCCGGGGCGGGGCATTGCGGATCCACCTCGTTGCCCAGAGCGAAAAGGCACTGGCGGGTGATGCCAAATGCATCCGCCCGGGCAATCATCGTTGCAACATCGCAACCCGGAGGATGTACGTGGCAATCGGTCACCATGGAAACCGCATCACGCTCCCATGTTTGCCAGAGCACCGACCGTCGCCAGAGCCGGATCGACCCGGGCGGGCCCCGCTTCGAAGGAAAGGTCGCCGCAGGCTGCATCAATGCGCTCCAAGGCCTGCTCAATATCCTGCGGTCCATGGGAAAAATTGACAAAGCAGATCACATTCAGGCTGATTCCGTGTTTGTAGCAGGAACGAAACAACGCCTGCTGTAGACGGTCGCTCGCATACCGGCGATCGCCATGGAAAACAAACGCTTGGCATGGGGCGAGCCCTTTCAACTCCACCGGCAGGCCATGACGCTGGAAGATCTTCCTCAAGCCAGTGCCCATCTGCTGCCCCGCTTTCCAAAGATGAGCGATCACATCGTGTTCCCGATAGACTTTCAAAAGCGCGAGCGCCGCAGCCACCGACAGGGTTTCGCCGGAAAACGTGGAACTCACCACAGCCCGGCTGGCGGCCAGATCCATGATCTCCCGGCGTCCGGCAAATACGCTTAGAGGCATGCCATTGGCAATCCCTTTGGAAAAGACTGCCAGATCGGGAAGAAAATCGTAAAATTCGTGATACCCGCCAAGCCGCAGCCGGAATCCGGTCACGATCTCATCAAGGATCAGCAGCGCGCCATGCTTGCGCGTCAGTTTCCGCAATTCCTGAGGAAACCGGTCTTCCGCATACATGGACGTATAGGCTCCCGCCAGCACGACCGCTGCGACCTTCCCTTCGTGCTCCTCCAATAAGCGTTGCACACCAGCGAGGTCGCCGTAAGCAAAACTGCGATGATTCTCCGCCACACCCGGTGCCAGACCGCTTGTCTTTTCCACCCCATTGATCCAGCCATGATACCCACACCCCAGAATCATGGGCCGCACTGTAAAAGCACGCGCCAGCTTGATCGTAGCCGCCACCGCTTCTCCCCCGGTCTTTAAAAACCGCACGCTCTCGGCACAGGGAATATTCGTAACCAGTTCCTCAGCCAGCTCGAATTCCAATTCGTTCGGATGGCCAAAAACGATCCCCGAGGAAAGCTGCCGCCGGATCGCATCATCAATCTCCGGACGGCAATACCCAAGCGTGACCGGACCAAGAGCACACCGGAAATCAATATACTCGTTGCCATCCACATCCCATATACGACACCCCTTCCCCCTTGCCATCAATGCGGGTTCATCGGGTGCATAACGGGGAACCTTGTTGAGAGTCCCGTTGCCGCCCGGCATGAGACTCCGAAAGGCATCATATTTCGACCAGCCTTTGGGTCGTAATCCCGTTTCTGATGGATCAAATTTCAAAATATTCTCGGATTGGAATGTTTTAAAGATGGCACCCGGAGAGGAGTCCCGGGCAACCCCGGACGGGTCGGTTTTGAGGATCTCGGCAGGGATAATACAACTATGTATTTGACTATCATCTCAACAGCGACGGGGAGTCAAGCGATTATCCCGAATAACCCTAATCCGGCGGGGGCCGGTGCCAAGGGTTGGTGTGTGGGCGATGGGAGCCGATGAGAAATGGGTGCCAGCGCCGCCGGATTAGAAAAATTTTGCTGCGCAAAATGAGGCACAACAATGGCGGAGCACCGGCCTCCATTGTTGAATCGGCTCCATTCCCTCCTTCATTTTGCCCCTCGCATCCCTTTGCTTCCTTCCCTTCCATCACTCCGCTGAACTGCGGTTGATTGAGTCGGGTCTCTCCCAAGACCTCTCCCGATTCGGGCCTCCTTCAGAGGTCTCCCGAGCGGCCTTGCCAGGCCGCCTTGGTCCCGGCGACACTTTTGAGTTACCCTCTGGACGATAGCGCTTTCGCGCGGGTGTTGAAAACCTGGCCGGCGCTTTGCGTCCGTTGCAGGGCGTGAGGCTCTGTATCGTTTCAGAAAATCTTGCGCTTTCTGCCCAGGATTTAAGGGGTAAGGGCAGCGTGGACAGGATAGGTCATTACTGTAACATTTGTGCATGCCACGATTCTTTCTGCCGCCTGGCGAGTGGACGAACGCAAGTCCGCTGCTGGACTCCGGTGAGAGCCGCCATGCCTCGGAGGTCTTGCGGTTAAGCGAGGGGTCAAGGCTGACGGTGTTTGATGGAGACGGTTGCGAGGCGATTGCCTCCATTGCGGGCATGGAGGGGCGGCGAGTGAGATTGGTGTTGGGTGCCAAAACGCCGTCCAGCCCGCTGAAGTGCGCGATCACGCTGGCCCAGGCGGTGCCGAAGGGGAGGAACATGGACCTCATCGTACAGAAAGCCGTTGAGCTGGGAGCTGCGCGAATTGCACCGCTGCTTTCGGAAAGGACCATTGTGCGGCTTGAGGCGGAGGAGTGCGAACGCAGGAGTTTGAAGTGGAGGGAGACGGCCCTTGAGGCCTGCAAGCAGTGCGGGCAGAACTATTTGCCCGAGGTCCTTGCGCCGGTGTCTCTGCCGCGGTTTTTTGAAGCGGGCGAGCGGAGTGAGTTGATGCTTGTGGCCTCGCTTCAGCCGGACGCGCGCCCAATCAAGACAGTTCTGGCGTCAGACCGGGAGGAACGGGGGCGTCCGGCGGCCTCGGTAACCATTCTGGTGGGACCGGAGGGCGACTTCACGCCCGCCGAGCTGGGCCTTGCCAAGAGCAACGGCTGCCTGCCGGTGACGCTCGGACCGATCATCCTCCGTACGGAGACCGCAGCAATCTATTGCCTGAGCGTGCTGGCTCATGAATTGTTTAGCTAACCATCCGATTCCTTGAGGGAGCTGAGGTCAAGCGGGAAGCAAGACTTGACCCCATCGCACCGGGATTCACTTCTCAAGCAATCTAGTGGGTCGCAAGATCACGAAAACTCAAACGCCGGATATGCGGCCACGGCGCAGGTCGTTTCTTACCACGTCTCATTGCCCTCACCACAACTGGCACTGGCTGACGTCGGAATGGGATAATCAATAGACGAACGATTCCTGCGGAGCATCGGTAGAGGAGACGGTGGCAGCCTCGATGACCGGGACATGGCGTCCGCCTTCCATGGGGAAAGTCGCTTTGCCAATGACCTTGATCCAGCTCATGTCGGGAAAGGACTCTGCGGATGAGGTGCGAACGGTGATGGCGACCGGACGGGCGTCGGCAGCGCAGCAGAGAACGAACATTCTGATAAGTGAGAATCGGTCGCCGGAGGGGTTGTTTTTCTTTGCCGGGAAGAACTGACCAACGAGTTCGACTTCACGGTTCTCAAAATCGCGGCGCATGCCGGGTTCCTGGGCGGCGTAGAGCAAGTCAATGGTCGATGCGATGATCTGGCCGTTGTCATTTTTGGCCATGTATTCGGCAATATCCCCGATGGCGGTTTCTTCACCAAGAGATCCGTCAACGGTGGGCAGTGCAGGCTCGGTGAAAGGAGAACTTGCGCCAGGCAGGTCCTCGATGCTCTCAGCGAGTCCACGGTTCATGACTGCGACGGCACCAAACTGACTTGGAGAGATGGCGGTCGCCGCAAGCAGCGGGACAATGAGAATAGAACAAACTCCGAGAAGTCCGACCATCGACCGGGGTCCGTGTGATGCACCGCAGTTCTCATCGGGACAGTCCTCCTCTTCGGCAGGAAAGAAAATCACCGAAGCGGCAAGAAAAACGAGGATGAGGCCGCTGGCAACGGTCCAGGGATGAAACGCCGGGTGCAGATAGGCACTCACCCTCCCACTGGCAACGAACGAGAGTGAGACCGCTCCCCAAACGGCGAGGGTTCCGGAGCGCAGCAGATTTTTTAAAGAGATGCTCACAGGCCCAGGATCGACATCCGGATGCAAATTAGACCGACGAGCACGAAGAGTCCAACGGCCAGCCCCGCGACAAAGCGTTTCTTGAAGATCGAGCTGTAGAGGAAGAGCAGTTTCAGATCGAGCATGGGGCCAAAAACAAGGAAGGCCAGTTTCGAGACTGCCGGGAATGCTATGAAGGTCGCCGCGATGAACGCATCGGACGTGCTGCAAAGCGAGAGAACAAAGGCAAGCACCATCATGGAGCCCGTGGCAAGCCAGTCGTTGAGGGCCAGCGGTAGAATCACTTCCTGGTTCAAGCCTGTGCTTACCGCCGCCGAAACCCCCACTCCAAGCACAAAATAAACCATCACGTCCAAAAAATCGTTCACCGCCACATGAAGGGCGGCGCGCACCCGCCTGAGGAAGCCGACCGGCCGGGCACCCCCCACGGGATCGATTGTGCCGAGAATCCCCGGTTTCACGACCTGGCGCGCGGGCATATTGTGGACGGCCATCGCGACCAGCACCGCCACAACGTAGGCAATTCCGAGCCTGAGCGAGACCATCTCTCCGGCAGACTGTCCGCGGAATGCGGCGTAGGTGCTCACGGCAACGATCGGATTCACGACAGGTGCGGCCAGCATGTACGCGAAGGCGTTGGAAAGTGGCAGCCCCTTGTGGAGCAAGCGCCGGATCACCGGGACCACCCCGCACTCGCACATCGGAAAAAGCAGCCCCATCGCCGCACTCACACAGACCCCCAGAAACGGATTCCGCGGGATGAATCGCATCATCACCCGCGACGGGAGGAACTGGTCGAGAAAACCCGAGAGCAGGGTCCCCGCAAGAATGAAGGGCACCCCCTCCAACAAAACGCTCAGAAACGCATACGCGAAATCCGGCAGGCTGAAGGTAAATGCGGGCACTTCCATCGGAATTGAGGATTCAATGCTGGTTCACGAATGGCCTCAATCCTAATCCGGCGGATGCCGGTGCCAAGGGCGGGGTTGCAGGCAAGTGGATCCGGTGAGGAACTCCCTCCTCCGCCGCCGGATTAGGGATTGATTTCGCGCGGGGGGGTTTTCGAAAAGATGATGATACCCGAGCGGATGGCATCTGTGGGATAAAGGCCGGGCAGGAGGAAGAAGCCCCCACCGAAGTCCTCGATCGAACCACCAAGCACGACTCCCCCGGCAGACACCTTGCGGGAGACCGTTTTTACCCTGCCTGAAACCGTCACCTGGTCACGGATCGTGAAGGTTGCCGAAAAGCGTCCGGTCCTGGGATCGATGGAACCGGTGAGCGGGGCGTCAGCCGGCTCAGCGGTCAGAATTTGGTTTTTGTCGCTGAGGGAAAGCCAGGCGGGCACTCCATACGTGTTTGGTGGGAGGGTCTCCACCGGAGCGGAATTTGGGGGCTCGACGTGGAGGTTCACATTCCCGGTGTTGCTGCCATAGCCGTCCACTGCGATCTGATACGACGTTCCGGCCGTGACATTGAGGGTGACCTTGCTTGTCGAGCTGCCTCCCCCGTCGTCATTCGATGCGACCACGGTAAGGGCGCCTACTGCCGATCCGGTGTAAATCGCCAGGGTCGTATCAAAATTGCTTCCGATGGTGTCGATTATTGTGCTTCCCGATTGACTCGGGGTCCATGTCCACCAGACCGAATGTCCACCGGCATTCCCTGCGTGCGAGGGTTCTCCCGCTTCCTTCGTCGCATTCCCATTGGAACCGGTGGTTGTTCCCCCTGTGGCGGGGATCAGCGGGCGCGCGGCAAAGCTGTCGGTCCCGAAAGCAAAGCTGGTCGTGCCACCGCCGCCTGTGGAGCCGCCCGGGGTTCCCGTGCTGTCAAGGTTCGAGCCCTGGATTGTCGCGCCGAAAATGCTGCCCGCAGACAGGGGCAGTACCGAAGAGACCGGGGCTCCCGTGGCCGGTTCCCGCCAAAGCTTCATGAAGGGCAGAATCTCGAGGGGGCCGAAGCCACTCCGGTAGGATTTGTCTTTGGATCCCGGAGCTTTCATCCACGTGAAGGCACTTCCCGAGGCGGGATTGGCACCATAGCCGCTGCCATCAGGACGCAGTCGGAGAACGCCGCCCAAATACGAGCCGGCTGCCTTGGAAAGCAAATGGAATGGAAGATAATTCCCGTTGGCATCGGCAAGCCAGCTTCCGGTAAGGGAGGTGCCGTCGGCCGCTTGCCCCGCCAGAACCAGCCCGCCGTCGGAGGCAATCTTTACGGTGGCATAGCTGATGCCTTCGGGCGCGTCAGCAACCCATTCCGATCCTTCCATGATCATGGTATACACACCCCGCCATGGGGCCGGTGATGCCGCCGTGAAAACCTTGCGGCGGGCAGCTTCCGTTGCAACCGCAACCGGATAGAACCCTTCGGTGACGGATGCCGTGAAATCTCCGAGGGCAGACACCGACCAGGCGATTGAGAGTGGTGTCTGCCCGCGTGCCGCTTTCATGGTTGAACTGCCGGATGCATTGCCACCGGAATCAACCTCCACGGAGCCTTTAAGCCCCTGCGTTTTGCCGTCGGCGAAAACCAAACGCCCCGAGAACCCTGCCTGCGGGGTGAGGATAATCTGGACATTGCCAACCGGGCGATCCGTAACGGGATCCACCAACAAGGCCTCAAAGGTTCCGGCTAGTGTGGCAGCCAGGCCGTTTATGGTAAGCGTGAAGCTGCGCTCCACACTCTTTTGGGACCCTGCCTGGGAATAATAAGTGACCAGATACGTGCCTGTCCGCGATTGGGGATTGCCGGTGACAACGCCGGTGAGAGGATCCAATTTCCAACCTGATGGCAGACCTTTCGCCAAGTACGTGTGGGCACCCACGGGACTTCCTCCCGCCAAATCCAGTGCCGGGGCCATGCCGACGCTTCGTGCCACGTTTGCCAGCACCGCGGGTGGAACCACATCGGTCGAAACTTCGAGCAGGTTGCCATTGAGATCGTAGCGATAGTAGAAGGCCTGCCCGCCCGGGTATCTCTCCGCGCTGACCCTGCCGCCGGCATCGTAGAAATAGGACTGGGCGGTCAAAGCGGCGGGGATGGCAAACAGGATCAGGAAGCAGAGAATGCGGGGCGGCGTTTTCATGGC
>JBGSSC010000446.1:0-3352 GCA_041737265.1 Terrimicrobiaceae bacterium
TAAGAAGTAAATCCGTGGGTTTGCGAGTAGCGTTTGTGGGCTGCGCGGTAGTCGCGTTTGATCTTAAAAAGCAGGTTCTGCATTTCCCGGAGCGAACGGAGCTCAACGGAGGTGGCGAGTTTATCCACCGTGCGCGTGAGCTTGGATTTGCGCCGGCTAAGCAACCGCGAGACGAAATTGGCATTCCTCTTCGCCGCAAGGAATTTCCGCTTCGACGCGATGGCCGCCTCAAGATTGCGGATGCTCTGGTAGGACTGCCGCAAGCGAATCGCCTCGGCCGTTTGCGCATTTCGTAACGCCGCCAAGTGGGCGTTAGTGAGACGCAGTGCAAACACGATCTTGTCGGAATCGAGCCGTTTGGAAAGGTGCTGCTGCAATTTCTCCGGCGAATCGAGAAGCTGGCTCCAGCGTTGGTTTTCCTGCTCGAAACACGTTTTCAGATAGGTCATCTGATTTTTGTTCCCGGAGGTATTTGACCGGGACATGCTGCATCCCACGTAGGCGCCCTTTACCGAGCGCGGACAGAGCGCGACATGGACATGCAAATTGTCCGTGTCGTGATGAATGCCGTAGGCGTAGCCGATGGCATCGTGCGGATGAAACCGCTCAGCGAACTTCCGCATGATTTTCTTCATCGTGGCCTGCAATACGCGGTCGGGATTGATACCCGAATCCACCAGCTTGTTATGAAAGGGCTTCGACATGGTGAAGATGAGCCGGTGTTGAATGACCGGATTTTCCGATGTCGTGGGGAATTTGCGGATATGATGGAACCATGCTTCAGACAACCGCCGCTTGCGTTCTTCGTTGCCGAGTTGCGATGGTGCAGCGCGTGTGCCGTCCGGGTTGGCAAGAATCAGGTGGTGGAAGAATCCGCCTGCGTGGACCTGGCCGAGCGTTTCCTTGGAAGCGTAGTCGGCAAATTGCTTGAGCTTTTTGCCCACACCGGAGTTTTCCAGTGGGTCGCCGTAGCGTTGCCGGGTGGAAATCTTTCGCTGTGAATTCTCGTCGAGATACTCAAGATCGAGGCGAGACCGCCACGTTTTCTTGAACGGGAAAATCATTCCATTTTTCAAGCGAAGTCCTCCAAGTGTTCCATGAGGTTGTCGAGTTTGCGCTCGATTCGCTCGATGGCGTGCGGATCAATTTTATCCTTGGTGGACACGGCATAGACGATGGCCTCGAAGGTCTCGGTTTTCGTTTTGAAACCGAGGGCTTCATGGATGGCGGCGAAACGCACTTTCGCCTCGATGGCGATGTCCAGGGCAATCGTGGTGGTGCCGGGAGTATTGCGACGTGGCATATTATTTAATGAGGTTAAATATTTTAAGGTTTTGAAGGGAAACTGGTTGGTTTCGCAGCGTGCCTGACACGCGAAGAACGGAGATTTTTTGCGCAGCAAAAAAGCGGAGCCGTGATTCCCATGGGAAATCACTTTGCCCTATTACATCTGGACGGGGCGAAATGCCGGAAAGGTCCAAAAAAAGAGCTGGTCCAGAGACGGGTGAAAGATTGAACACTCCGTAAAGAACGGGTGTCTTTGTTGGGTATGCCGGACTCGTGGAAACTGTTTCAAGACGGCGGATTTCCCCTTGATGACTACGACAAGGAAGTCCCCCTTGGTGAGTATGACGTGGTGCTGGATGGCTCCTGCTATTCCAAAAGCTCGAAGGGCGGAACCGGTGTTCACCTGTTTGCCCGCCACGGTGAGACAGGAAAGAAGTATTGGTTTTACGTCCATTACCTGCCGGGGCACCCTTCCTACTTGGGAGCCAAGAAAGCGGGCACGGGCGAGAGTATCGGCCTGTTGGTGGAAGCGGGTCGCGATGGTCGGGGGTTGGTAAAGAATGTGATCCGTCGCCCTGTGGCGAAAAGATAAAGCCGCCCTTTCTTTTCGTCCGCTGCGGGGGATTGGGGGAAAGCCAGGACGGAAAGAAGGGGCGGCCGGAACCCGATGATTCGGGGAAGCTGCGCTGATTGGTGGTTTCTGCGAAGGCGGGAGGGGCCAGAGGTCGAAGCACCTGCCTCCCTGAGCGGGGGCCACCAATGAGCGCGTTCAGAGCCAAACTTTGCCCTGGTGCCAAAGAAAAAGCCGGTCGCTTCACCGTGAAATCGCCGAGTTGAGAAGGCACGGAAGCGGAGCGGACGGCTCTCTCAATTGGGCGGTCGGGGCGTGAGTCGCCGTGAAAGGTGAGCTGATTGGCAGGAGACGGTAGGCACGTGGGGCAAGCCTGCGCCGCCCCCGGTGCCGTCAGCGGCTCGTGCCAATGAGCGGAATGAAAGCGCGGGTGCGCCATATGGGAACATGGTGAATTCACAAGCTCATTCCTTGTTTTGGAGACTGCTTGATCTGGGGTTTGAAATGCTTCTGCTGGGCCGTATCCGTGCGGGAAAGCGGTCCTCGCGGTGTCTCGATGCCGCTGCGGATAACGGGGGCCGCGGAGACATTCGGCGGTTCCTGCACCGGCTGAACGGTCTGGCTTGAGACTTCGGCCTGGCTGGGTTTGGAAGCCAAGCCGATGGGCTGTTCCCCGGTTGTCTGTGTTTCGGCGTCGGGTTGCTCGTCCACCTGAGTGCTGGCCTGATTCTTGGCAAGATCCAAAGCGGCGATGATCTCGTGCTGTCGTTTTTCCGCAGTCTCTAACTTTTCCTGGTGCTCGAACGCCTGTTGGCTTTGGGTCTGCAATTCCTGAATGCGTGTTTTGAGCCGTCCGAGATTTTCAGTGGACTCGGCATGCAGCGACTCAAACTCGCCGAGAGCGTGCTCCAGCGAGGCAATGGTGCCTTGCGGACTATCGCTGACGGTGGCCTCATAGGTGTTTCGACCGTGGATGCGCAGGCCCACACGGGATTCGAGCCGATGCAGCGAAATGGGAAACCCGGCGATGGAACCGATCTGGCGGGTTTCCTGCATCGGTTTGAGGGAGGCTGCGATAAACACCAGCTCGCGTCCGGCATTCACGCGCTCGTCGAAGTGCTGGCCGTCAATGGTCATGGAAAACCTGTCACCCCGTGTCGGTGTGCGAGTGGCGAGGTCTTGCTGAAAGTTGGCGACGAATTTTTCCTCGGACTTGAGGGATGCTTCGGTTTGTTTGATCCGCAGCCGGATCGAGTACTGGCTGTCCTGATGCTGGCGGTGCAGCCGATTGAGACGGATCACCTCGGCGTCGATTTGAGCCTTTTCAATGACCATCGGATTGCCGGAAGCGATAGCCTTGACCTCCGCATAGCTGAGGGCGGTGGCGTCCACGTCCTCGGCCTTGCGCATGGTGGCGGCTCCAGTCATGACCTGCGCAATGAAGCGGGCCTTGGTTTCCAAGGTCTGCCACATATAGGCATCGAAGCTGCCTTC
>JBGSSC010000505.1:0-2311 GCA_041737265.1 Terrimicrobiaceae bacterium
CGATGGAACTGCAGTTTAGGTGGTGGGAAGGTTGACCCGACAGGAGGTTCCAAGTGGTATCTAAAAAAGAACACAGGTCAACAGGCAATCTCACAGGCGTCGCATGACAGAACCATCACCCTCCTCCGCCAGCCAATTTAGCTGCCGGGGCATGGCATGTTGCTCCGGCAACCTCTGGAAAGGGGATCAATTCCTGAATGGGACCTGCGGAGGGATCGGCGGCAAGCGCAGACAGAGCATCAAGACTTCGGGTGACCACTTCGTCGGGATAGAGATGAGCAGTCCACCGGAGTGCCAACTGGTCCAGGACGAGTTTTTCAGTCACCAATACAACGGAAAGCTCCGCGGGGATATGAATTGCGGCACGTTGAACCGCGTTCTCAAAGGTCTGGGAAAATGCACTTCCTGCCACGACCAGTGCGCTGAATTGCCGCTGAATAAGGAAGTTCTGAATTGTTCGTTCCATGTCGGGCACTTCAAACGTTTCCAAGACGAGATGATCCGTCTTGTGCAAGGGCAGACGGGCATCAGTCAAAGCCTGCTCGAAACCTTTGTAAGCGAGCCTCATATAGTCTTGCGAAATCAGTCCGGAGATATACCCGATGCGGTCGTGACCCTTCGCGATCAACTTTTTGGCTGCCTCGCGTGTCTGGCCGTAGTGGTCTGCTGAAACGTAGTGATACCCGGTTCCGGCCAAACTGCGGCCTGCAATGAGAAGCGGCAGGGGCACTTTGGAGCGAAGCCGGCCTTCATTCTGCACCAGTACGTCAATCCACTCCTGCGAAGGACGATAGAGCAGGATTCCATCATATCCGGAGGGCGGCGATTTTAGAATCGATTGAAGGCTTTCCGCCGTCGGCACATATTTATAATGAACTGAAACGTGACAGCGGGCTTCGGCATCATGGATGAGATCATGATGACGCGGAGTGACAAAAGCCGGTTCCTTTCGAAACCGTTCAAGCGCCATGATGCGCGTCTCTCGCAACCGGGGTGGTTCCAAAACAAAATTTCCGCAACCGTGGGTGGCCGATACATAGTGGCGGGAAATCAGCTCCCCCAAAGCGGCACGGACCGTCCGTCGACTGATCCCCAAGGTCTCGGACATGGTTCTTTCCGATAGCAACTGCCAGCCCGGGCGAAGCCGGCCCGTCTCAATCCAGTCTGTGATTTGATCCGCCACCTGCCGATAGAGAGGGAGAGGGGATTCGGTACGCAACAACCTTGCCAGTTCGCCGAAAGCATCCTCCACGGAGGCCCGGGGTGCACTGTTGGTGGAGGCAGCTGGTCGGGCAACAACCTGGGTGCGGGGGGAAGGAGAGCTGGGCATGACAGGTTTGCGAAGAATAGATACCAGATACCAATTTATGCCAGCCCACCCGTGACTGGCAAGTGTTTCAGGGAAAATCTCCAGAGAGGCACTGCCTCAGACCGCACAAGGCATGTTTAAAAATTTCCGCCCTCGTTGTTTTCAGCCTCAACTCCCGGTGACTCGCTGAACACTTTTCGCTGCCAAAAGTCGGAGCAAAATGTTTCCTAATCCGGCGGCGGGGGCGGTTCTTTCTCACCGGGTCCCGATGCCCTCACCCCGGCCTTTGGCACCGGCCCCCGCCGGATTAGGATTTTTCGATTGTTCCAGCCAGGGCATGGCCCTAAGTGTGCCTTCCATGACTGTTTGCCAACCCTGTTCTCCGGCCAAGGCTGAGCCGATTGATCCCATCGCCTCGGCCCGGGAGCTTGGCCTGTCTCTTCTGAAACCCAGCCAACGCGACTTGGATTACGGATTGGCTCTGCACCGGGAAAGTCTGGTGGTTGAATCGTATGGGTTGGGGTTGCACGCGCCGGTTTGTCCGGACGTCTTGAACAAAGCGCGGGCTGATGGCGCATCCTCCATTGAGATCCGCGATATTCTGGAGGAAATGGTCATGACCGGATGGGCCACCCGGGAATGCCTGCGCGACGAGTATCGTGCAGCATGGGAGGCCTCCGGTGTCACATGCATGTTTCTGAACGCCGGCGAGGAAAGCAATTCCCCGCTGCGCTTGCTGAAACGCCTTGCCCGTTACGTGGCACTCACCGACGCCATGCCGGAAATTCTTGAGCGGGCCGTGACAGTCGAAGGCATCCGGGAGGCCCACTCCAAGGGGAAAAGGGTCCTCTGTCTCAGCACCAACGGAGTCCCCCTCACGGGAAACACTGAAACGGCCCGGGATGAACTGCGCTTCCTTCAGGTCTTCGCCGATCTGGGTATCCGCATGATGCACCTGACCTACAACCGTCGCAACCTTATCGGAGACGGTTGTGCCGAACC
>JBGSSC010000448.1:0-5850 GCA_041737265.1 Terrimicrobiaceae bacterium
GGTTCCGGTTGCGGGAGCCACGGACCGCTCGAAATACGCCACCGGCGGGAGAAAATTGTGGGCATTGGTGCCTTCGTAGAAGACATGATAGTAGTAAGTGAGCGTGGCACCTTCATAACGGCGGACGCTGGCGTAGGTTCCCACCGGGGACGTTGTTCGGACAAAGTCCGCCTCGTACGTTGCGAGCACCCTGGCGGAAGCGCTGTTCGTTGAGGCCTGCAGGAGAAACAGCGAGGTATTGGTCAGGGAGTTGGCCGACCCGGGGTAGTCCGTGAATGTGGATGCTCCCGTCCCGAGCAAGGTGCGGAATCCACCAGGCGAGGCATTGGTCCTCGGGTCATAATTCGCGCCGAGGGTGACAGTCGATGGCCTGACCGTGCTGATTCCATTTCTGGCGAGGCAGAACGCGGCAACCGAGCGGGCCAGGTCGGTTTCAAGCAAGTTCCGCATCCCCTCTGCCCGGACGGTTTCCCCGTAGGCAGGTGCGGCAGACACCGCTATGACCGAGTTGGTGATTCCATAAAAGTTCACAGCAACTCCCGCAGGGAGTGTTACTGCCAATCCGCCGCCGGCGCGGCGACCGCCTGAGGCGATCGTGCTGTAAGCAATGACCGCAACCGTGACTGTGATCGCAAGAATTGCGGCTGCCATCAGGAGCTCCACGAAACTGAACCCCGCGTTGCGCAGGGCAGGGGACGGATGCCAGGATCGGGCGGGTTCCCGGTTATTCAGCTTGGTTTTCATTGGAGGCAGAAAAGTCGGCGGGGTTGGCAACCCGCGTTGCTTCGCTGTGCTCACCGCTTCGCGGCTGCCTACGGCAGGCTGTCTTCCTTCGGTCGGCTCTACCAGGGGACGAGCTGTCGCAAGCGCGGAGCGCCCCTTCGGTGGTAGGGATGCCTCGCCGAGGCGTCCGTCGCATAAAGTGGGCGGGTTGCGGCAAACCACGCCTTACCCGGGAACGGGCTGTCGCAAGCACGTAGCTCCCAGCTAGTGAATATCTCCAAGCTGCATATGGCTTAGCGGACTTCATTGCCTTCGGCGGCCGCCTGTCCCCGGAGGGGAAAGGCACGTCCGCTTCCTGCATCCTGCACGTCACCGGGCAGCGCATAGCGCACTCGCGGTGCGAGGTTGAACATCACGGAGAACGCCCGGTTCTGTGTGCTGCCGGCCCGCTCCTTGAAAGCAAAGATGACTTTGTCGGCACCGATTTCCCGGACAACGAGCTGCTCGAGCTGCTGCGGAAAAATCGGGGGCAACTCATCGCCTTCCGAAACCGTGAGTGAACCGATGATGAGAGTCCGGGACCCGTCGGCTCCCTCACTCACTCCCTTTACCGGCATCCTCAACATCATGGCGCGGAGACGTCCCTCCTCGGTGTCTGCCTGCACCGGGCCATCATCTGTGGGAGCAATAATTTGCACACGGCCGAAGGGGTTCCGCTCAGCAGGCAGAACGGCAGCAGATTTTCTGTCCGTCGGTAGAGGCAAAGTGGAGCCGCCGGTTTGGGGGGCATCCTCTGCGTACAGGAGCGACGCAAGAAGGAAGATTGCCGGAAGGTAAGGAAGTGCCTTCATGGTCTGTAGATCGGTTGGTCCACGGTCAGTTCCATCCGCACATCCTGGGGGCGGGTGCCCTGTGTGATCTTCAGCGAGTTGACGCGCACCGTTGGGAGGTTCTCTTCCAAACCGCCAAGCCAGTTCATCAGCCGGGCATAGTTGTCCTCGAAGGTAAGCTGGGCTCGCGTTGCTGTGGGCAGCGCCGAACCCGCCTTGAGCTGCACGGTTTCGAAGCGTTGGGACAGGGTCACCAGATTGCCGTCCCGGATCTTCGAAATAAATTGCACCTCCGCACTGTCACCGGTTTTGACGGCCTCGAGGAGGGGTTCCCACTGATCGAGGAAAGTGATGAGGGTCTCCGATGATTTCTGCAGGGTATTCAACTGTGTGGCGCTGGCAGTGAGGGATGTGCGTTCGGCGATTTCCTCGGCCTGCAGGCTGTTGGCTGTGAGAGCCGTTTTGTCTCTCTCTTTGCGAGCCATCATCGCAATCTGGATGAAGAGGAAGCCGCAAATACCGATGAGAAGAAGAGCGATGTGTTTTCTGTTCACGGGGTGTTGGTCGCCGGCGGTGCAGGCTCCTCTTCGGGGTCATTGGTGGCTTGAGCGGGGTTGACGAGGGTGACGCGGTAGTCCACTTCGCCTTGGGAAAACGTTTGTTGCGGCTGCACAAGGCGGTAGTCTTTCGCTATGGAGGCGGTTGTCAGATCCAATTGCTGGCGGGAGGTGGCACTTGCCGAGCCGAGTTTCATAGTGAGGGTGAGAGTGGCAGGGGACTGTTCATCCCGGGTGAGTTTGAGGTCTCCGAGGGTTGCATTGTCTCCGATGCTGCGGGATACGGCCACAGCAAGGGGTTGAAGAGGGCGGGAGCCTTCCACCCATGCCTGCACGTCGGTCGCCTTGAGGATGCGCAATTCCAATTTGGCCCGTTCGGCAGCCATATTGGCAATCTGCGCTTTCGCGTCGGCGATCCCCGCGTTGTAAACCTCGATGTTGGATTTCAGGATCCCTGTGTGAACTATGAACAGTGTCGTAAGGACAAACGCCGAAGCGGCAGCAAGATAAAACAGCATCGGAACCAGCCTGAGGATGGGCTTCAAGGGCGGAAGGATTCCCTTCCGGTCGTTCTTGAAATCATCAATAATCCGTCTCGGAATTTGCATATCAGCTTTGAATCATGAGTCTGCTTAGAAGGTCTGGCTCGGAAAGGTCGCGCACCTCATGGCCCTCAAAGGTCTGAGCGACCACTTCGGCAAGGCCGGGAATCGTGGTATCTGCCACGATGATAACGGGCATTGTCGGCGGAATTCGGGACTGGAACGGGGCCACAAGTTCGAGAGCGGGCGAAACGTCCGCCGGTCCATAAACATCCGTTCGGGAACGGAGTTCGAGCCACTTGTCGTCTTGCTGGACCAGTGCACAGACCGCCCCTTCGCAGAGAATGAAAAAGAATGCGCTTGCGGGCGCCTCACCGCTTTTGGTGATGTTGATCACATCCAGCGCATGCGTGAGCAGGGTGTAGGTTCCGCAGCAAATCCGCCCGACATTGAACCCGCATTCGGCAAAAGTGGCCTGGATTTTTGCCAACTGCTCTTCATCGAAGGTGAGGAGGATGCTGGAGTTCGTTTCGGGATTGTGAGTAAGCGCGTACCGTTTGCCTCGCTCGTAGCGGCCGCCAAGCACGGTGCGCGGGTTCGACTTGACGATATCTTCGCTGCCGGGACGGCGGGAGAGATTGGTTTCCAGGCTGATCACGTAGCGGGTGTGAAGCGAAACGGCACACCAGCCTCCATCGGTGCGTTCGCGGATTAATGAGGAGGCTGCGGCGAGTGATTCCTTCAGGTCCTTCACGTCCGGGATCACTTCCCCATCGGCCGGTCGGCCGCTCTTTGCGATCATCCGCACGGTGAGCGTCTGTTTGCCAAGACCGAAAAACACGGTGCGCTTGTTCGGAAACCGCGATTTCCAGGAGGCCGTGGGATCGTCAGGCTCGGGCCGGAATGCCGAGAAATTCAAAACGCTGGCGATATCTGCGGCTTTCATCGGGCAACCTCCGGCTGATTCTCAAGGTAGCTCTGCACTTCATCCCAGCCGAAACCGGTTGTTTTCGGGCCGGTGCTGCTGTGAAAACCCTCTTCCCCGCGCAGTTCGACGCTTCGCTCGAAGTTAAACATCCCTCTCTTCCAGCCGGTCTCGAGCTCTTGGTCGAGCTTTTTGAAGTCTCCGCGTCGAATGATATTCACAACTCCATCATATTGTAGCAGGATTTCATGGATCGGGAAACGCTTGCTGCGCTCCTCGTCGAGAAGCAGGCGCTGGCAGAGAATAAGACGCAGACAATCGGCAAGCGTCTCCTGGGCAGGCTCGAGGCGGTCACTGGGAATCAGCTTCAGAAAACGCTGCACGGTCTGGGCTGCGGAGGATGTATGCAGCGTCGCAACGACAACATGCCCGGTTTCCGCTGCCTGGAGAGCTATCTCGGCAGTCTCACCATCGCGGATCTCTCCCACGATGATCACATCGGGGGCCTGACGCAGGGCCGCCTTAAGGGCTTTGCTGAAATCGATTTCGTCGGTTCCCATTTCCCGTTGGGATACAAGCGAAGGGAGGCCTTCGGGATACACGAACTCGATCGGGTCCTCAAAACTGATCACGTGTTCGCGGCGGCGTTTTGCACGGTGGAGGACCATCGACGCAATCGTAGTCGATTTGCCGCTCCCGGTTGCACCACAAATAAGAAAAAGTCCGTTTTTGGCTTCCAAAAAAGCCTTCATGGCAGGGGAGGGGACCCTGATTTGGTCGGGCTCGGGGATCTCATTGGGGAGCAGACGAAGCACCCAGCGCAAGCGACCCTGAGTTACCATCTGGCTCACGCGGAAACGGCGGCCATGCAGGTCCATCGCGCTGTCGTCACAGCCCGGCTCAAGCATCTCTGGAACAGCCATCACGAAATCCAGATCATCGTAGATAAGCTGCCCATTGTACTTGTAGCTCAGGGGCTCACCGGGTGTGAGGTAGAAGTCGCTCACGCCCTCGGATTCACCGAGTTCGCGGATACGCATTCCGACATCGCTTTCGGGTGGCAGGTCTAGCAGACGCATGGGCGGGGCAGGGGATTGCTGGAGAAACGAACAGGAACCCGCATCACTGACCGATGATTCCCGCGTTGATGAGGGATTGCTGCAGGGAGGGGCCTCCGTTGTAGGGGTTGCTCCAGTAGTTTTTGTTCAGTTGTGCGTAGCGTTCTGGATAGTACGTGTTGGGATCGATCTCATTGAACGAGGCACCTTGCGATTGTGCGAGGCCCTGTGCCGTGAAGACAAGGTCGTCGTAGTCTCTATCCCCTCCGCCTGCCTGATCTTCAATCGCGTAGCCGTTGTTCCCGAGCGAAGCGATCTGTCCTGTGTAGAAAGGGGCCTGGTTTGTGCCAAGGTTCAGGGAGGTGAGGGGGAAGGTCTGGGCGTTGGTGGTGCCGGATTGGAGTTGGCTGTAGGCCGTATCAAAGGACGCATTCGGAATCATTACTGCCACCACGGTGTCCCCCGGCCGGAAAAAATACGACTGTGCGAAATTGCCCGCTGTCGAAGCAGATGCATCGATGATCACCTGAGCGCGATCCTGTTGGGCCGCGCGGCGCACGAGTTCGGTCATGAACGCCATCCGGCCTGCCGCCGTTGTGATATCAAAGTTTTCAGGGCCCATTCCCTCCAGCGAGACCAGAGCCAGCCGCGAACTGTAGCCAGCCTCCCGGAAGACATAGCCGACATCCACCTGACCGTTCGGGTCGTTTACTTCCCAGAATCCCCCCGTGAAGCCTTGACCGATCGCCGAGGCAATGGCCGTTGTCAGGATGCCCGTAGGCGGAGTCGCCCCGGTAGCTGTAGCAGTCGGGGAGGTGCTGGCATGGTCCCAGATCCAGCCCGAGGCGGTGGCTTCCTTGGTAGTGCTTCGGGAGTCGGCGACGGAAGCCGCTGCGGCAAGGTCCTCATCGAAGACAAACTCTCTGATTCCGGCATTGCCGCTGCTGGTCACGTCAAACCGGTTGGCTGAAGAATTCCACACGGCCCGGAGCTGGGAGGTTCCCGCTTCGTTCTGGTTCTGCATCAGGGGAATGATCCTGGCGTCCAGGAAGCTGCTGTTGAGTCCGATCCGCTGAGCAGCAGCCGCATCCTCCACCCTGGTTTTCAGCTTGGTTATGACGTTTGTACCGGTTACGCTGGTCAGGTTGCCGCCGTTGGCGAGGTACAGTTGCACGGCACGGTTCACCGTGGCCACGTCCGACAGCAACTTGTGCC
>JBGSSC010000526.1:0-1688 GCA_041737265.1 Terrimicrobiaceae bacterium
GATGACTGGCGGGGACTGGAGCAGAAGATGGATCAGGCGGCGGCTTTCTGCCGGGCTCAGACCGAGGCCGCCGCGCAGGCGGGGGGGCTTGTCCCGTGAGAGTCCCTCGACCAGTGGAATCAGGATCCAGTAAAGCTCGACGGAGGGAATCCGGGCGTCCCGCGCCCCGTGAATCTGCCATGGCCAGGTAAAGGACAGGTGAAAGGCAGGCACGTGGACATCGCAACCATCATAGTCCCAGCGCACCGAGCCGCTTGCCACGTAGACCAACTCGAGGCCGGCGTTGGTATGCGGGGACAAGGACTTTCCCGCTTTGGAAGACTTCCAATGTCCGGAACTCAGCAGTTCGACCATGTTCAAAATTTACCGTAGGGAATTTATGGAAGCAATGCCTGACGGTAAACGGGTAAGGTGTGCGCGATAACTGAAATTGACTCCCCATGAATATTGGATGCTTTGCACTCAACACGCCCTTCGCGGTGCTTGAAACCCAGCTGGCTGAACTGTCCCGTCTGGGATTTCAGCATGCGGATGTGACCGACAATACCGACGGCGCGTGCCTGGGCGCGGAATTCGGTTTCACCGCCGTGGCCAGCCTCGATGCCAACCCGCATGACCTCAAAAGGCTCTTTGATCGCTATGGGATACGCATCACAAGTTACTGTGCCCACGCCAACCTCCTGGATCCCGCGGCACCCTGGCGCTATGGCAGCGCACAAATCATCAAAGCAATCCGGGCGGCAGCGGCCATCGGCGTGCCGCATGTGATCACAACCGAGGGCGAGCCCTCGACGCCATTCGGTCAATCGCTTGGCGAAGCCGAGCAGATTTTCACCATCGCCGAAAAACTTTATGAGCCGCTGAGGGTGGCGTCCGACCATGGAGTCCAGGTGCTCTTTGAGCCGCACGGACCGGTGAGCACTTCGATCGAAAAGACCGGGCGCCTGCTCGAACGCTGCAACAGCTCTGCACTGGGTTTGAACTTGGATACCGGCAACCTCTGGCTTGGCGGAGGAGACCCGGTCGCGTACGTCAAACGCTTCGGATCCTTAATCGGGCATGTTCATTGGAAGGACATGCCCAAAGAGATGGAAGTCCAACGCGGGACGCTCTTTGGTTGCGGCATGGCAACAATTGCCCTTGGCGAAGGGGTGGTTGGCATCGATGCGGTCGTCGCCGAACTGCGCAAGGCGGGCTTTGATGGCGATACCACGCTCGAGGTCGCAGGCGAAGCCGCGGTCCTCAAGAGCCGCGAATACCTCAAGGCGTTGGTTTGACTGAGCGGTTTCACAAAATACGCAGCCGAGCCCGTGAGGGCGTGGGGGAAGAGACCGGATGGAGGAAGCCACCCTCCCACGACTGCGGGATGATTTAGCGAACTCTCAAAACAACAATATGAATGAAACCAAGCAGATAAAAACAGCTGCCGTGATCGGATGCGGAAAACGCGGGGAGGGACAGGTCGGCTGGGCAATCGGGCACATGCACGGGCTCGGCTACAAACATGCCAGGCAACAGGTCCGGCTCCTGGGTGTCGATCTCTCAACGGAAAATCTGAGCGCATTCGGTGCGGCCTTTGCTCTCCCGGCGAATCAGCTTTTTGATTCCACTGCCACACTCTATGCGGCCGGGATTCCCGACATTGTGAGCATTTGCACGTGGCCGGCCCTGCATGCTCCCATGGCGAT
>JBGSSC010000531.1:0-2264 GCA_041737265.1 Terrimicrobiaceae bacterium
GGTTCAGGTTGCGGAGGAGCGTCGATTTTCCGCAACCGGAGGGCCCGATGAATGCAGTCACCTGCTTCTCCGGAATATCCATCGAGATGTCGAAAAGCGCCTGCTTTCCTGAATAGAAGAAGCTGAAATCCAGAATTTTGATGAAGTCCGGAATGCCAGTGCCTTGGGTCGGCCCGGTCCCGCCTGACGAGACCGGGCTTGGCTTTTCCTGTGTGGGCTGGCTCATGGGAATGGATGAATAATGCACAAGGGTTGCGGGATTAAAAGGCTCCACTGGAATACTTCCGTCTCAACCTCTCGCGGATAAGGATTGCGAACAGATTGAGGAAAATCACGAGAAGGATGAGCAGGAGGGTTGTTGCAAAGACCATCGGCTTGGCGGCCTCTGCGTCCGGCGACTGAAACCCCAGATCGTAGATATGGAAGCCAAGATGCATAAACTTCCGCTCGAGGTGAATAAAGGGAGCTTCACCGTCGATCGGGAGGCTGGGTGCCAGCTTCACCACGCCGACGAGCATGAGCGGGGCAACTTCGCCTGCACCGCGCGCCATGGCCAGCACCAGGCCGGTGAGGATACCCGGAAGCGATGCGGGAAGCACGATGCGTTGAATGGTCTGCCATTTCGATGCTCCGCACGCCAGGGAACCCTCTTTGACCCCGCGGGGTACCGAAGCAACTGCCTCCTCGGTTGCGACAATGACCACAGGCACCGTCATGAGAGCAAGAGTCAGTGAGGCCCAGAAGATGCCCCCGGTGCCAAATGTCGGAGTCGGGAGCGTATCGGAGAAGAGGGCCCTGTCCATTGATCCGCCGACAAAATACACAAAAAAGCCGAGGCCAAAAACGCCAAACACGATGGACGGCACGCCCGCGAGATTGTTCACGGCGATGCGGACGGAGCGCACGAAAAACCCCTGATTCGCATATTCGCGAAGGTAAATTGCTGCAACCACTCCGAACGGAACCACTGCAATGCTCATCAACAAAGTCATCACAAAGGTACCGAAGATCGCAGGAAAAATTCCGCCCTCTGTGTTGGCTTCGCGGGGCTCCTGACTCAGAAAGTTCCAGATGTTATGAACAAAAATTCCGGCTTTCTGAAAAAAGCCGAGGGCGTTGGGCTGGAAGTAATCGACAAGATCCCCGGCTGCCAGAGTGCGCTCGACGCCGGTGGGAGTCGTATAAACAAGAGAGTTTTCCGACTGCCCGTCACGCAATTTCCGCGCTTGGGCGGCCAGTGCGGTATACGTAGCTTCAAGATCGGCAATCTGCCGGGCAACCGCCGGGTCCTTGGCAGCATCCCCCTTCAGCCGGCTTAACTTCACGTTGATCCTTCCGATCTGAACCTTTTCGATGCCGGCTATTTCACGGCGTCTGGCCCCGGCCTCTGCCACCATCCGTGCCAACGCAGAGTCGAATTCGGGAGAACCCGCCATTACGGAACTCCCGCCTGCGAGCTTGAGTTCCTTCGGGAACCCGAACGCGATACCATATTCCATCCGCTCGAAGCGGAAAATTCCCTTTGCAGGCTCCATCGAAGCAACATCCGCCCGGTTCACAAATGCAAAGTTGAGTCCGTAGGTCTCTTTGTTCCCGACAAACAATTGCAATTCGGTTTGGTCGGTGAGCTTTTCCCCGTCGGGTCCGAGCACCGGAATCCGCTTCGTGCGGGTCTGAATGATCTCCCCCGTAATGGTGGAACCCCCGTTGGGCACGGGGTTCTTAACTCCGTCCTTGAGGTGGACCTCATAAACCGGCGACGGCCAGAAAACCGGCAGTCCGTTGGCAACGATCACGGCCAGAAGACCAACAACCATAATGAGCCCGACCGTGAGTCCCATCGCTGTAAGCCAGACGAATGGCTCACCCGGAGCCGCATGCGTCCGGGTAAGGATGTCATTATTGGTCCGGGTTTGCATTGAAACTAGATTGCTTGAGGAGTGGAACCCCGGGCCCTGGAGTCAAGGTTTACTTCCGCAAAGCGGACGTTGAACTGCCGGTCTGGAAGAGGGCTTCCTTTTGCGAAAAAATTATCAACGAGAAGTGCCGCTTTCATTTCAAGTCCGACTGGCTGCTAGATGGTTTTGAATTTTTCGCGCAGGTGCTGGCGCATAACCTCCGCAACCGTGTTCACGCAGAAGGTCAGGATAAAGAGAAGCAAAGCCCCGAGGAAAAGGGTCCGGTAGAGGGTGCTGTGGTGCGGGGCCTCGGGAAGTTCGACGGCGATGTTGGCCGAAAGCGTGCGCATGCCGGAGAAGATGTTC
>JBGSSC010000556.1:0-4445 GCA_041737265.1 Terrimicrobiaceae bacterium
CGGGTCCTTCTGCTCACCGATCTCCAGGCGGACAACGCGCTCGGCTTCCGCACGGTTTCGGACAACGCGCCCAAGGATCCCCAATGATGCTCCGGTTGGTTCCGGGTACGCCGGGAGGCTCCCTGCGTCTGCTCCTGGCCATGGTCGCCAGCCTTGCGGCCTTTCTCGTCGATGCCCGTGCTCAGGTGCAGGTGGACATTTCGTTCCACCGCACGCTTTACATGATTTACGAGCCCATTATCTGCACGGTGAGCATCCGTAATCTCACCGGTGCCGAGCTTGTTCTCAGCGACTCTCCCGGACACAAGTGGTTTGGTTTTCAAGTCGAGCGGAGCGATGGAAGACCGCTTCCCCCGATCAACGATTCGTATGCCAACGAACCCATCCAGATCGCCGCGGGTCAGACTGTAAGGCGGTCGGTGAATCTCACTCCGCTCTACCCCATGGGCGAATTCGGCAGTTACCGTATCCGCGCTGCAGTCTATGTGCCGCAATTCAAACGTTACTTTGCATCCCCGAATCTGAACATTGAACTGACCGACGGCAGGGTGCTCTGGCAGCAGACCGTGGGAGTGCCGCCGAGTTCGGGACTTGCCGGCAAAGCGCGGTCCTATTCCCTTCTCACCCACCGGCTCTCCGCATCCACGATGCTTTACCTCCGGGTGGAGGACAAAGACCGGGGCATCATTTACTGCACCACACAACTTGGACGCTTCCTCTCTTTTGGCGCTCCCAGCGTGATGCTCGATGCCGCCAACCAGATCCATATTCTCCACAACCTGGCTCCCAAGGAATTCCTCTATTCGCATTTCAACCTCGATGGCAAGGTCCAGAAGCAGCAGGCCTACCAGGACTGGGGATCCCGACCCGCACTTGCACCCACGGCCGACGGGGGAGTGGGTGTCGTCGGTGGAACACCTTATGATCCCAAGGCGACTCCTCCCGAGAAACAACTTCCCGGCTTGGGCGACCGCCCTGTCCCCCTTCCCGAACCCGAGGCCACACCCACTCCGCGCCAGCAGGAAACCCGCCCGGAAAACCTTCTTTCCCGGTGATGCATGGCATTTGCTATCTCGTCGGTGCCGGACCCGGTGATCCGGGGCTTCTCACGCTCAAGGGACGCGATTGCTTGGCCCGCGCCGAAGTCGTCGTCTACGATAACCTTGTCAATGCCGGTCTTTTGGCCCATGCACCAGCAGGCGCCGAAAAAATTTATGCCGGGAAAAAGGCTGGAGCACACGCCATCGGGCAAACTGCCACGAATGAGCTGCTTGTCCGGCACGCGCAATCAGGCAAGGTGGTCGTGCGTCTGAAAGGCGGCGATCCGTTTCTCTTCGGCAGGGGAGGGGAAGAGGCTGAGGCCCTGGCAGCCTCCGGTTGCCGGTTCGAAATTGTTCCGGGTGTGACCTCTGCCATCGCCGGGGCCGCCTATGCCGGCATTCCGGTTACCCACCGCGCTCACAATGCCGCCGTCACTTTCTTCACCGGACATGAAGATCCGACCAAGCCGGCTTCCACCATCGACTATGCAGCGATTGCCGCAGTTCCCGGCACAAAAGTCATGCTCATGGGGCTTGAGCGGCTCGATGCCCACTGCCTTGCACTCGCGGAAGCAGGGATGCCACTCTCCACACCCGTTGCCCTCGTGCGCCAGGCCACCACTCCGGGCCAGCAGACAATTACCGGTACCCTCGCGGACATCGCCGCCAAGTCCTCCGGTGTCAAGCCGCCGGCAATTGTGATTTTCGGAGATGTCGTCGCGCTCCGTGAGCGGCTGGAATGGTTCGAGAAGAAACCGCTTTTCGGCCGGCGCATCGCTGTGACCCGTACCAGGCAACAGGCCGGTGAACTCACAAACCGGTTGCTCGCACTCGGAGCCGACGCTTTTGAGCTCCCGACCATCCGCATCGAGGAGCCCACAGACAAACGCGGCTTTTACGAACTGGTGGCTGATGCCCACACCTACGATTGGGTCGTCTTCACCAGCCCAAACGGGGTGGATGCCTTCTTCCGTGCGTTTTACGAATTGTTCAAAGATGCCCGCGCGATCGGCGGAGTACGGATCGCGGCAATCGGACCCGCGACCGCCGAGCGTGTGCGCGCGTTTCACCTTGCCGTGGATGTTCAACCCGGGAAATACGTGGCTGAGGCCGTGCTCAAAGCTCTTCTTGCCGAGGGGACAGTTGAAAATCAGAAGTTTCTGCTCGCCCGCGCGGAGGGTGCACGGGAAATGCTTGCGAAGGAACTCACCCGGCTCGGAGCGATCGTGGATGAGGCCATCGCCTATCGTACCGTGCCCGAAACCGGAGACGTGTCCGGCGGCATCCGGAGATTCCGCGAGGAGGGTGCCGACATGATCACCTTCACAAGCTCCTCGACAGCTCAGAATTTTACCGCACTCGGGCTGCCAATGCCAACGGGCCTCCACACAGCCAGCATCGGCCCCGTGACTTCGGGCACCATGCGCGAGCTGAAGCTTGCGGTGGACGTGGAAGCTACAACACACGACATCCCGGGTCTCGTCGAGGCCATCGTTGCCTTCTACTCCTAATCCGGCGGGAGCCGGTGCCAAGAGCGGGTTGTGGGCAAGGAGACCCGGCGAGAAACGGGTGCCATGGCTGCCGGATTAGTAAAATTTTGCTTCGCAAAATTGGGAGGAACAAACTCTATAGGTCCATGCAGGCACGCGGTACGAGGACAAACCCACCGAACCGGTTCGAGAAGCTTGTTTTCGAGCCGGACCCGGAAGCCGGGGCCCGCGATCCCCGTACGGAATTTCTTACGGACTCGTCGCAGACAATCATCAGCACCCACGAAAGTCCGGATATCAGCTTCCGCGCGAGTGTGAACCCCTACCGGGGCTGCGAACACGGCTGCTCGTATTGTTATGCCCGCCCCTACCACGAATTTCTTGGATTCTCGTCAGGAATGGATTTCGAGCAGAAGATTCTGGTGAAGCCCCGTGCGGCCGAGCTCCTGCGTGCCGAACTCTCATCTCCTGGCTGGAAACCGCAACCTCTTGCGATGAGCGGCGTCACCGATTGCTACCAACCGGTCGAGCGCCGCCTCCGCATCACTCGTGCCTGCCTCGAAGTGCTCGCAGAATTTCGCAACCCGGTTGGCATGGTGACAAAAAATCACCTCGTAACCCGTGATGCCGACCTCCTCGCGGGTCTCTCCGCGTTTGGTGCAGCGTCAGCCCACATCTCCATTACGACTCTCGACCCGGCGCTCGCCCGCATCCTTGAACCCCGGGCATCACTCCCGCGTTACCGGCTGGATGCCATTGCCCGGTTGTCCGCCGCTGGCGTTCCGGTTGGCGTGCTCGTTGCGCCCGTGATTCCCGGCCTCAACGAGCATGAAATCCCGGCGATCCTTGCTGCCGCGCACAAAGCCGGTGCCTCCCGTGCTTCGTACACCCTGCTGCGGCTTCCCCTCTCGGTGAAAAGTATTTTCCTCTCCTGGGTCGCCGAGCACCGTCCGGATGCGCTGGGCAAAATCGAAGCGAGGATCCGCGAGTGCCGAGGCGGCGAACTCTCGGACTCCCGTTTTGGCTCCCGAATGCGCGGGGAAGGCGCAGCCGCCGAAGCGATCCGCGCACTATTCAAAATGGCTGCCTCAAAGGTGGGGCTCCCCACGGCTACAATCCCGCTCTCAGTCGATGCTTTCCGGCGTCCGGGTGGCGAGCAAATGCAGTTGCTCTGATGCGGGATCAGGCCGGGACTTGAACGAAGAGCTCCTTCACCGAGGGCTTCACGACCTTGCCCATCGCGTTGCGCGGAAGGGAGTCCACAACCCGGAGTAGAGACGGGATTTTGTAGATGGCCATGAGCTCCTTGCACCAAGCCCTCAATTCCCCGAGCTCCAGCTGCTTCCCTGACCCGACCACCGTGGCTGCTGCCACTCGCTCGCCCCATTCAACATCAGCAACTCCGATCACCGCCACCTCGAGAATTGCAGGGTGGGTGAGCAGCACTTCTTCAACCTCAAGCGCGGAGACCTTGTATCCCCCCGTCTTGATGATATCGACCGAGTTTCTTCCCAATATGCGGTAGCTGCCACGGCTCAGCACCGCGATGTCGCCCGTGCGGAACCAACCGTCCCCGCTGAACGTCTCCGCCGTAATTTTCGGCTTTCCCCAATACTCCTTGAAGATGGTGTCACCGCGCACTTGGATCTCGCCGGGGGTTTCCTCTTCCTCAATAATTTTTCCGGTCTCATCAATCAGCCGGACTTCCACTCCCGGCAGCGGCTCGCCGACATGACCGGGGCGCCGTTCGCCGTGAAGGGGATTCGAGAGAGCCATGCCGATTTCCGTCATGCCGTAGCGCTCAAGAAGCGGATGACCACTGATTTCCTTCCACCGGTTGAACACCGGCACGGGCAGAGCCGCAGATCCGCTCACCATCAGACGGAGCTTCGCGCAGCCGGTTGACCAGATTTTC
>JBGSSC010000628.1:0-2220 GCA_041737265.1 Terrimicrobiaceae bacterium
CTTCCATCGTTGTCTCCTTCTCCATCTTGTAAGCGGATCCGATCTGAATCTTGATCTGCTCCGCCGTTCGCTCGCCGATGGAGAGATTATATGCCCGCTTCATGTAGTTGGTGATCGACTCGTCGAGTTCATCACCGGCAACACGCACGCTCCGGCTGAAAACAATGCCGGAAAGCGAAATAAGAGCGACTTCGGTCGTGCCGCCGCCGATATCAACCACCATGTTGCCCGCGGCATCCTGAACCGGGAGCCCGACTCCAATCGCTGCCGCCATCGGCTCTTCGATCAGGTAAACCTCGCGGGCCCCTGCATGTGTCGCACTGTCTTTGACCGCACGCTTTTCGACTTCTGTGATTCCGCTCGGCACAGCAATGAGCACCCTGGGGCGCACCATCCGGCGACGATTATGAACCTTGGTGATAAAATGGCGCAGCATCGCTTCGGTGACCTCGAAGTCGGCGATGACGCCGTCTTTGAGGGGACGGATTGCCACGATGTTGCCCGGCGTGCGGCCGAGCATCTGCTTGGCCTCCTCGCCTACGGCGAGGACCCGCCGGGTTCCTTGTTGTACCGCGACTACGGAGGGTTCCCGGAGCACGATGCCGTGATCCTTTACAAAAACCAGAGTGTTTGCAGTTCCGAGATCAATCCCGATGTCGTTTGAAAAAATACCTAAAAGGCTGTCGAACATGAAAATATGGTGTTGGTTATAAGATTGTGTGGCGTTGTGGGCTGGCAAAGATCGCCCGGCCGAAACGAACCATGAAGTTGGTCCCCGCCGCCCGGCCAGTCAAGGCAATCCTGAGTTTTCAGCGGCCCAGCTATATGACCTTGGCGGCCCTCCTTGGACTTCTGTTTTAAAAATGTGTCCCTCCTTCCAGATTCATCCGCAGAAGGTGTGCTTATTCTCTCCTTCGCACCCATTTTGCGCAGCAAAATTTTCTAATCCGGCGGCGAAGGCGCTCGTTTCTCACCGGATCCCCTTGCCCACAAACCAGCCCTTGGCACCGGCCCCCGCCGGATTAGGGGGGGAAGCTGCTTGCCTAGCCTGCTGAAGCCCCGCTAGCTTCGCATCCATGCTCAAAGCCGGAATCGTCGGACTTCCCAATGTCGGTAAGTCCACCCTCTTCAATGCCATCACCCGCACGCGCAAAGCGCAGGCGGCCAACTTTCCCTTCTGCACCATCGAGCCGAATACAGGCGTCGTGAATGTCCCCGACCCACGGCTCGACGTTTTGTCCGGCATGTCGAAATCGGAGAAAATTCTGCCTGCTGCCATTGAGTTTGTGGACATCGCAGGTCTTGTCAAAGGGGCCAGTGAAGGCGAGGGACTCGGCAACCAGTTTCTGAGCCACATTCGCGAGGTGGATGCCATCGTTCAGGTCGTCCGCTGCTTCGAGAGCGAGGATATCCACCACGTGGCAGGCTCGGTCGAGCCCGTGCGGGACATTGAGATCATTGCGACCGAGCTGGCGCTCGCGGACATCGCTTCGCTCCGCAAGCGCTGTGAACGGCTTCAGAAAGCGGCACGCTCCGGCGACAAGGTTTCGAAAGCCGAGATGGCCGTCGCTGAAAAACTTCTCCCGCATCTGGACGCCGGCCGCCCCGCCCTTACTGCAGACCTCACCGACGACGAGCGGACCGTTTCGCGGGAGTTTTTTCTTCTCACCGCAAAGCCAACGATCTTTGCCTGCAATGTTTCAGAGGATTCGCTTTCGGACCCAACGGAAAATCCCCACGTCGCAGCCGTCCGGGCCTATGCGACGAGCCACATGGGCAGCGAAGCGGTAGTCATCAGCGCACAGATCGAGAGCGAGCTTGCCGAGTTGCCTCCGGAGGATGCGAAGGAATTTTTGGCGGGTCTGGGTGTTTTGGACAGCGGTGTGGGAGAGCTCATACGTGCGGTTTACCATTTGCTCGGATTGAGGACCTACCTGACAACCGGTCCCAAGGAGACCCGCGCATGGACGATCCGCGCGGGGGACAAGGCACCAGCGGCCGCGGGAGTCATTCACTCGGATTTCGAGAGAGGATTCATCGCGGCTCAGACCGTTTCATTCGCAGATCTCGTGGCCTGCGGCAGCGAAGCCAAAGCCCGCGAAGCCGGAAAACTCCGCATCGAGGGCAAAGAATACGAGGTCAAGGACGGCGATGTGATCGAGTTCCGCTTCAACGTGTGATGTCCCGCCCGATTCCCGGGCGACCAGTAACGTGGTCTGG
>JBGSSC010000636.1:0-13356 GCA_041737265.1 Terrimicrobiaceae bacterium
AAAGCTCTCCTGCGCAGTGCCGAAGCGCGAACCCCGGAAGAACTCCTCGCCGCTATCGGCAACGCCTTGGCCAAAGTCACACCCAAAGACGCCTTCAATTGGTTCGTCTCATGCGGCTATAGCTTTTGTTGAATTGCTCTAGTCTGCGCCTACGGCTCGGGCGGTCTCCGGCAGCGACACCAGCAGCAGCTACCGCTCGTGGCGGTAGAAGTTGTCGCGCTCGCCCTGGTCTCGCCGTTCCGCCAAGCCTCCGCCGAGACCTTTTTCACTATCCACTCGATCGAGGCGGTACGCCTCAAAAATTGACTTCCGCCCGCGGTGGCTGGCGCACCGGGTCTCAAGGCGGGGTCAAGTCGCGGCGATTTCGAGGCTCAGGACCTGGTAGGCGGAGAATCGGATCCGGTTGCCTCGCATCGCAGGGCGTGCGGCTTCACCGGAGAGTGTCACCCGCTTCGCTTTCCACCCCGGTGCCAGCAGAATCTTAGCCTCGCCAGAGCGTCCCAGAGTTTCGTGGAGACGCAGAGTCCATCGCCCGGCACCGGAAGGCACCGCCCAGACCGGTTGCAAGGAGTCTCCCCCGGACATCCCGAGAAAGCCGCAGTCCTTGGATTCGCCTCGATATTCCACAGGTGGAGTGAAGAGACATTCCGCCTGAGCGGCGGGTTGTTCTTCGCGGGCAGCCGCCGGGTCGAACCTTCCGACAGCCATGTGGATCCGGTGGGACCCGACATCACTCAGAACGTGCGGCGCGAGGGTGCGGCGCAGGGGTTCCGGGTGGCTGCCGGACTTGGCACCCCTGTCTTCATTGGTGATCTTGACGCTCCGGACCAGACTCACACCGAGCGATCCGTCCCTGCAGGAAAACCCATACTTTGATTCCGTGACAACAAAGAGGCCCTCCGATTCGGCGTCATCGGTGACAACGGCCCACCGGCTGCCGGGAACTTCCCACATTGCCTCGGCTTGGGGATATCCACCCAGTTGCGGGCGCCGAACACTTCCGAACGGGGAACCGAACCGGGCATCCCTACCCATGAATTCCGTTGGAAAAACCGCCTTGAGCAGCGTGTTCTCCTCGTTCCAATCCAGATCATATTCGATCCGCAAAACCGATGCATGGGCATCGAGACTGTATCGGATGGTAATCCGGCTCTTCTTACCCAGAGGTCTTTGAAAGGCCACGGTGCCCCGCCAGGCCTCGGAGGTTTCCACCTGGCCCCGGGCCTTTTGGTTGTCCGCCCTGCCCGCAGAGAGGGCCTGACGGTCGATGTCCCACGCGTCAAATTGTTGGGGCCGGTCCGGAAAGAGAAAGAGTGTGTTCGCCGGGGCCCGCAACGGGAGAGGTTTTCCGTCCACACTCAGCGCAGAAATCCGTCCGAACGAATCGAATGTAGCCCGGCACCTCCCGTTCGAGATTTCGCGTGGAGACACCCGAACCGGATCCTCATCCAGAGCCGAAAGATCATCCAAGGGAGCGCCAGCGAGTGGAGGCAGCAACAAAGCTCTGCCTTTGTAGTGGTGGATCCTGGGGAGCGGGAGCGGGTTGAAGAGGGAACGAGCGCCTCCACGACCTTCGATTTCGCGCGAGGCAGATTGCTGCGCGGCATCACTAAGCGCCTTCAGTTCCTGATTGGCTTCCACATAGACTTCATGGATGGAGCTTCCCGGGATGTAATCGTGAAATTGCGCAAAGATGAGGCGTTTCCAGGTCTGAGTCGGAAGCGGAAGTCCGGAGGTGACGCAGCGGACGGCTTCGTGAACCTGAAGGCTGAGCTCTGCCGTACGCATGGCGGCCTTGATGTCGCCATGGGTCGTATAGGTTCCGCGATGATACTCGAGATAAAGTTCTCCGCGAAACACGGGGAGACGGCTCCGGAGCTTCCCGAGGCGGTGGAAAAAACTATCGAGGCGGCCCCAACCCGAACGGGGAACCCCGGTCAGGTTCCGCAGGCGGCGGGCACGCTCGCACATTTCCTCGGTGACCCCTCCCCCGCCGTCTCCAAAGCCGGAAGGTGCAAGAAACTCCGGATGCACGTCGCATTCCCTGTGACCGGAGGCCCCTCCCCGCAGTTCGGCAACCGTAACGGTCTGATTGTAACCACCGCTTTGACAAAGGTGGGACACGACTTCGGAGCCGTCACTGCCGGCCCAGACAAAGCTGGAATGAGGGAACGGTGTGACGGCGTTCCATGCCAGCTTGGTTGTGAAAAACGAGTCGGCTCCCGCCTCGCGGATCAACTGGGGCAGACATCCCGCGTAACCAAAGACATCCGGCAGCCAGAGGATCGAAGACTTTTTTCCATGCAGGGCTTCAAAGCTTTCCTGGCCGATAAGAAAACTCCTCGCAAGGGCCTCCCCGCAGGCGAGAAGCGTATCGCTTTCCACGTAAGTGACTCCTTCCGCCTCCCAGCGCCCTTCCTCCATCCGGCGCCGTGATTCCCGCAGGATCTCCGGGCAGCGCTTCCCGACCGCTTCGTAGCTGGCGGGTTGTGAATAGGCAAATTGGAACTCCGGATACAGGCCCATGATCCGGTTGGCAGTGGCAAAAGTGTGCACGGCTTTGAACTCCCCGACGCGCTCGGGCCACAGCCACACCAGATCGATATGCGCATGACCGGTGAGCACGGCGGAGGGTGAAGCGCTGTCGCCTCGAAACTCGCGGAAGACACGGGCCAGCACCCGCTTCGCAGCTGGCAAACCTCCGGAATCCATGGCATCGATGACGCCGTCCAAAGCCCGCAGCAGACGCCGCAACAGCGGGGGAATCACACCCATCGCGGGCTTGATGCCCACCCCGTAAAACTCCGCGTGGCGGGTGGGAAAAGCAGCCTTCAATTCCTCCCGCATCAAATCTTCGAGCACTAGAAGATCGTGCAGCACATCCCATGCGAGGTCGTCCCTCATCCAGAGCCCGGCACCGTCCAGGCGGCTGCCGGCACAGTCCAATCCGGAAGCCTCGGGATGCCAGATCGCCGTCTGGCAAACCACAGCCTCCACCCAGACTTCATCCGCCCCTTGCGGAAGTGGCGCATATCGGTGCGCGACGTCGAGTCCGTAGTAGGCCTTTCCCTTCACATAAAGGGTGGCCTCAGCCTGATCATCCCACCGGAAGTAGCCCCGGCTTTTCGGAAGGCGGACCAGGAACCAGCGCTGGTCCCATAGCTTTCCGTAATGATGCGGGAAGGACGTCACCTTCACGCGTGGCAACTGCATCGCCTCGCGGAGTCCGACAGGGGTCTGCTGTGCGGCAGTGGCAAAAATTTCCACTTTACTCTCCGCCGGCGACCAGACCCGTTCCCGCACTCTTCCGATGGCATGGGAAACACGGGCTGGAACAAGCTGGAGAAAGGGATTGGCCGGATACATTTTAGGTGAAGAAAATTTCAATTGGAGGCGCGCACTCCGATGGATTCAGAATGACCGCCGTGGAAAATGTTGAGCAGGATTCATGCGATTAGGAATTAATATCGCAACTCCCGGAGGAAAAGCTGCCGCATCGGAGGAGCCCCGGTTGGCGAGTTGGTGATCGCCCCGGTGGCCTCATTGTATTCCGGTGCACGCTCATACACCGCCTGCAGATAGGATTCGCCGACCACATTCGTCTTGCCCGAGGATGTCACCTGAAGGGCCTGCGCCAGGCTGAAGATGGAAAACTGGTTTCCGTGGGCCGTGAATTTTTGGTTCAAACTCCGCGCCAGGCTTTCAATGCGGCGGTCGGTCGTATTGGTCGCTGTGTAGCCCGGTGGATCCGGCGCCGCCCAGATTCCAGATGTCGTGTCCGACGAGACGTTCGTCGCAGCCAGCTCGGCCAGAAATTCAAAATGCGTCGTGTAAGGTAGATCCGCCGACGTACGGTCCGAAACCATTTGTTGGATCCGCTGCAACACGTTTGTGCGGAATGTCTGCCTTCCGTCCAGATTTTTGAAACCCTGATCCCCGTAAGTCGCGGTTCGAAAATCCTTGGTCCCCGCACCGATGATGACCGAATCCACGATCGAGTCCGCCTTGATGATCGAACCGGTCACCGGTTGGAAAAACGACTTCGCGCTGTTCACGTTCACACGCCCGCGGGAGATGAAACTCCCTGCTGCATCCGGTGGATACATACCCATGTGCACCACATCCATCATCAGCCAGTCGGGAGGCTGAGTTGCAGTTTCGCGTCCATCCCCCCAGAAGCGGGGCGTCGACCAGCCAAGCTGAGTGGTCGCATTGGACGAACGCACAACCGGCACCTCTCCGAGCCATCCTATGCCCGCCATCGTCCATCCGAACCCATCGTAGAGCGGGCCGGCGTATTCCGGGATCCCGTAGTCCACCCCGAAGTAGATGGCATCCTGAACGAGGTCCGGCCGGTCAGCGGCTGAGGGAAATCCATTCACGTCCCAGTTCGGGTTGAGGGCGTTTGTGCTCGCGAGCGGGTGGACAAAACCGGGAGGAAATCCGGTTGCCAGATCGGCGAGTGCATTCGCTTCGAATAGTGCCAGCCGGGGATCACCGCGGACTCCGGAAGACCCGGACGGCTGGGCCACAAGGGCATAAACGACATTCGTTTCACCCGTCGCCGGACTGAACGAACCTCCGGGCAATTGGGGAATCGAAACATCGAAAGTCTGATAAACCTTTCCGTTGAAGGAAAGCTCGACGCCCATTTGGTTGGGGAACGACCACGTCCCGAGTGCTCCATTGGTGGAAAAGCGGTTTGTTGCCGCCAGCACACCGAACGCGCCGGCAAAATCTTTGGATCGCGGTCCGAATTCGCCGGCTCCGTTGGGTTGAGCGTTGTGCTTCGTGAACCACACCGCTGCATTCGTGGATGGGATGGGGTCCGGGGGTTGCCATCCGCCGAAAAGCGCCGGCCCTCCGTTGCCCCGCAAAGTGACCCGTGCGACGTAGTTCGTGGACTGCTCAACCGAGATGCCCCACAGGTCGCTCTGGTTCCAGCCGGTGGGGTACCGTCGCGCAAAACCGAGGGTGATCAACTCCACCGCAGTGCGGAGTTCAACGGTGTTGTTACCTCCCGCCTCATGAGCCACCGCTTGAATGCTGATTTCATTAACCACGGGAAGTCCCCGCGCATAAACCCTCTGCGTTCCGAAGGTCGAAGCCGGGTGGAGCGGTGAGGAGAGGTTGGTGCTGGTTCCCGGGATCTGCACAAGCGAATAGGCCGACCCTGCAAATGCATCCAGGTCATATTTGTTGGCAAAGCCCGGATAATCTGCGGTGAGTGCCGCCCGAAGTGCCGCGATGTTTGTCTGGGGAGAACCTGAATAAAAGTTCAGCAGGTCAAACCTGCGACGGCCCGAGAGATAACTTCTCTCGGCTTCGGATGAAAATGCAGTCGCTGTAAATCCCAGGGAGGATTGCTGCACAAGATTAGTGACTGCCACCCCGGCGGTTCCCGAGAGGGTCCCGATGCGCAATCCCAGAACACTGGGAAACGCCCGAAAGTTCGTGCCATCCGGACGGCCTCGCCAGGCGATGGCGTCTTTTACATTGGGGATGGAAAGGCCCGCCACCCCGCCCAATTCCGTATCCAGCGGCCAGGTCCTTCCGTTGAAATAGCCGTGGCTGGTTGCGTTGGCTGCAATGCCGGGGCGAGGTCCGCGAATTGACAGCGGCAGGGGCTGGCTGTTGTTGAAGCCGCTTCCGTAGACCTCTGTGGACCCGGAGTAGTTGATGTTCAGTTTGCTGCTCTCGTCATCGACCCAATAGGCGATGCGCCCGACGAGGTTGCCTGGATCGTTGGTCGATCCCCGGTAGATATAGATCCACTCCATCCGGAACATATCAGGGGAGAGGTTCGTCCACCCCGTGGAATTCGTGCGGGGCGCGAGGAAGCCGGCACCGGTTTCGCCCCTCACAGCAAAGTTAAGATCCACCCCGTTGGATCCGGCAGCGAAGCCGGAGTGCAATGATGATGGCGTCACCACGCTCCGGCGCCAGGGTTGTGCGGCGTTCGAGGGGGCGGTGTTTGCAATCTTGGTCTCCAGCCGCCAAGCGCCACCGATGTTGGTCACGCGTTGATAACTGACAAAAGCATTGTTCGTCGAATTGGCCGCAATGAGAGAGGCCGCCAACTCGACACCGCTTTGGGCCAGAGCACGCGCGGCCTCGGTGTGGACCGAATTGCGCGAGGCCTGGAGCTCGGTCGTCGCATAGATGAGAAGCGCAACGATGACGGTCACGTTGAGCGCGACAAGCAGAAGCACAAAGGGCAGCGCTGCCGCCCGGCGGAACCGGTGAAAGCGCTTCATGGGTTGAATGCGGGCGGGATGTTCAACTCAATATCGTATTTGATTTTCTTGAGTTGGTTGGTTGAAACGGACCCCCGGGCAAGGGCTCGCCGCCCCGCGATGGCAAAGCCCACGGTGAGCCCGCTGGGTGGGTTGGTGGCAGTGGTGTCAGCAACGAGGCTGCCATTGCGCAGGGTGTAAACAAAGGGGTCCGGGTAATCTTCCGAGTTGTAGGGAAAGACTCCCTCAAGGAGAGCTTCTGCATCGGCTGTTACATTGCTTGCCCACCATCCGGGCACGAGCGGGTTCCACCGTGCCGGGTAATTGCTGGAAGTGGGTTCGACTACGGCGCGCCAGATGGCGTTGTTGCTGAGATAGTAGGTGACAAGCCGCTGGTCGGACACATAGTTGGTCTTGAGGTTCGGGGTTGAGGAGACGAACGAAAGCCGGGTGGGAGTGCCGTAAAACTGGTTTTGGTTGGTGCCGATGCGGGCTTGGGCGAGGTCCCGTCGCATGAGATCAAAAAGCACACGCACGTCCTGATCGACCTGCAGGTTTTCATCGACGCGGTTGGCATTGCTCATGAGTCCCTCGGTCAGCTGGAGCAGCATCACAACCATCAATGCAAAGACTGCCGTCGAAACCAACATCTCGATCAGAGTGAATCCCTGCGGGCTGTGGAGGGTTGTCGCTGGTGAAGTCATTGCCGGTTAGTTGCGGGATGTGCGCCCGAGGATCGCCGAAAAGTGACGGGTTGAGCGATTGGCCTGCGGGGCATTGGCCGGGTAGGATACCTCAAGGTGCAGCGCGACCGTGTTGGCGGCCGCCGGCAGCCGCCCGAGTGCAGCAGTCACCCCCCCATCGGGTGAAACCAGAAGCGCGGGGTCCAGCGGGCCAAGGCTGCTGACCATGGCAAAGGTTCGTAGCGAGGGATCATCGGCCTCCGCCAGTCGCTCAAGGTCGCTGGTGTAGAAATTGGTGAGGGTTACGGGTCCGCCCATGGCAATGTCGGTGAGTGTGCGCGATCCGGTGTATTCGGGAAACCGCGGCAGCTCCCAGTTGTCCGCGGAGCGGAGGGCGCTGATCGCCTTGCCGGAAAGCAAAGCGGCTACACTCTCCAATCGCGACTCGCGGCTCGTCTTGTGTCCATGAGCCAGAAGAGCGAAAATGGCCAGCATCGAGAGGCTGACCAGCCCGAGGGCCATCACGATCTCGACAAGCGAAAACCCCCGGTGGCTGCGCGGCTGGTTCATCGTCCAGGGTCCCCCGCCCGCTCGACTTTCACTTTTCCACTCATGCGTTCCACAACGATTTCGTTGGTGAGATAATCCCCGCGGTAGATTGGTGGCTCGGATGCCGATGCGCGGGCTCCGGCTTGGAGGGGAAGCCGGGCTTTTGACGGATGGAGGTCCTCATCAAGCGATCCGTCGGATACAAAGCTGATCACGCGCATATCGCTGGACGTGCCTGCATTTTGCGGGTCGGGGAGGCCGGCCACCGGCAATTGGTTCGTCGTTGCATCGGGACGGAACAAGACCCCGGTCGGCAGCTTTTTCCATGGCTGGACATAGGTGAAATTTGTTTCATCCCGCCGCAGGATCGCATAGGCGGCAAAGCTGCGCGAGTCGGGAGGTGACTCTGGTGCCAATGCAAAATACGTCTGCCTGCGTGAACGGATTGCCTCCGATCTGGCCAGCGAGACCGCACTGGAAACCACGGACAATGAGCCGCTCATACCGGTTGAGCCCACGAGTGATGGACCCACCGAAAGCGTCAGTCCTCCCAGAATCCCGAGGATCGCAATCACCACGAGCAATTCAATGAGAGTGAAACCACCCCTCAGTGGTCGCCGGGCCGGAGGTGCCGTGAGCAGGGAGGTCATGGCGTTTCGGTTTGGTTTGAGAGCAGGGATATCCAATCGTCCCACTGGAAGGCTTCCCACGGAATTTCTCCCGGCTGGCATCCGGGAAAATCGCGAAGCCATTCACCTTTGGCAAGGTAGTAGCATCGATCCAGGGCAACGGGGAGTTCCCACCATGCGTTTTCCTTCTCCGGCAGTTGCTGTCCGGTCACGCGATGGGGAGCTTTCCTGAAAAACACGGGATTCGTAAGCGCGGCATCATGAGGGAGACTTTCGTTGATCAGGCGTGCGACGATCCAACCTTCCCCATCATGCACGTAATCGGCGCAAAACTCAGATACGCCGTGCAGGGTCCACTCCTGTACAACGCGGCCGCCATGGATGATTGCAAGGCGGTAGTTGTGCCGAGGTTGGATCCCGGAGCAGACAACACTCACAAGGCCCCCTGCCTCGTGGCACAAGTCGCCGGGTTCAAAATGCCCACAGGTCAGTTGGAGGTCCGGTCCGGTCGTCATCATGTTCCGGCCGGCTATCAACTCATCCTGAATTCCGCGGGTGCTGAAATCTGTCACGGACGTGATGTTTTGGAAGACAGCCCGCTCGAATGGCACCATGTCGAGGCAGGCATCGGTTTCTGCCACGCCGGTCATAAAATATCCTTTGTTAAGCAGGTTGAACCAGAGTTCCTGATAGTGCTTGTGGGTGGCTTCGTAGCCCATCACCACGAGACAACCGGCGGCCTGGCCGGTGAGAATGTCCGGAACCAAAGTTGATGCGATGTTGGAGACGTGCTGGCCGTCCTGCCACCACCAACTCGTTGGATGCGCGTAAACCGGGAGCGCGCCCATGGCAACCTGGGCACGGATCACTTGGGCTTGAATCCGCATGGTGAAAGGTGGAGGCGGTTCTCCCCGGCGCCGCTCTTCACTCACCTCCCAGTGAGACCAGTAGGTGTCGTAATCATGCCATGGCGCATGCTCGGGCTGCCAACCGAGCCACCACAGGTGCCCGAAACGGATTTTCGGCGTCTCACAGTCGATCTCGAAAATAAAATCAGAGGTCGAGTATTTCGTCCTCCAGTCCTGGAATCGCCAGGGGTCGGTCCAGACAGCGGGGTTGGTTCTCTGCCAGATCCGGTCGTGATGATAGAGGCGCTTTTTTTCTTCGCTTCCTTCCCACTCGCTGATGAGAGCCAGATCCCGGGCGCTCCAGGGATGTCCGAATCCGAAGTAATTGAGGCCCAATTCCTGAAGCATCCGGCAGTGGGCTTCGATCGGTTGCGCATGGGGCGATTTGCGGAACACATGACTGTGCCCGGCCCAGCGCAACCGGCGCCGCGGGAATGTGGCGGCTTCTTGGTTCATCCGGTGCGTCCTGTCAGGGCATCGGCCAGAAGCCGAAAAGCAATTCCTCACGGCGCGGGCCGCGCTTCTTGAGCTCGTCCGTCGGCTTCCAGCCTTCGTCCATCAGAACAGCGGTGGAAAACAGCGTGGACGCATTCGTTTCGTGCACGGTGAATTCACACTGTCCGACGTTGCTGTGGGGGTGGGCCGACCAACTGCGGAAAAAAGGAACGCTCTTGTTCGCTTCGTTCATAAACGAGACCTTCTGTCCGTCGGGTCCCGGGCTGTCCCATACGAGATCCCGTCCGCGGTAGTGCATGGAGGGGCCGCCGTTGATTCCGTAAAGCGTCAGCCCGGGAACGGGGTCCATGATGCCGTCGTTTTCACTGTTCGCGTGCTGGATGTCGATCGGATAAACAGAGCCGATTCCCGTGGTCCACGACATCCCCAGCGGATTGGCCCCGAGCATGTAGTCGGTGTTCAATGCGATGGCATCGCGGTATTTCGGATCCCCGGTCAGCTTCCAGGCGATAAAGAGATTGCGATTGAAGTTGGTCACGGTGGAAGCGCCCCACGCAGCCCAGTAATCCTTGCTTCGCGGCCAGGTCTGGCGGTAGGGCATGGATTCCATTTCGGCGAGGAGGGAATCGGCAGATTCGATATACCGCTTGCGCCACTTTTCGACCACGTCGGCGGGAAGACGCTTGTCGGGATCCAATGCCAGATCGGCGTAGATCCAGGCGGAGAAATCCTTGTGCGAGAAGCTCCATTGGAATGGCCCCAGGCCCTGCGCGGCGATTTCGCCGATATTTTCGAGGTAAGCCGGATCTCCGGTGAGCCGGTTCAACTGCAGCGCCGCATGCACCCGGTAGGGCGCCACGATCGCATCGGTCTCCTCCCATTCGCGGGTGTAGGCGTCGCCTTCGCCCCGTTTCGTCCTGGCCTCGAGAGTGATCTTCCCGAGTGAATTTTCGGGGCGAATCCCGAAGTCCCATGCGCGCTTGGCGCTTTGGGCGTAGAGCTCGCTTTGCTCCGGGTTGAATGGCTTGACGAGCCGTGCGTACTGCGCAGCCGCTGCCGCATAGATCAGCGAGGACCATCGCGTGCGCATGGAGAACGCATAGGGATGTTTCTCCTCGTCGTACCCCGGGTGCGTGTTGGTCTCAATAAATCCGGAAACTCCGCCTTTTTCGTTCTGGCTGCGCCTCCAGCATTCCAGCCCCCAGGCCACTTCGTTGAGCAAGTCGGGAGTCCCATCCCCGGACTCCGGCAAATTCAATTGGCCATCCGTGAAGTTTTGGGGTGCGGCCTCGTAGGCCCGCATCATGTCGAAGACAGCAACATAATGCGTTTGGTTCCGATCCCAGTCCGCAGCGTCATACCAGCCGCCAACCACACCCTCGGTGAAGCGGGTTAAATCCATCGTGCCACCCACCGCATCAAAGATCGGCAACTCTTTCGGACCGCCGGTTTGCTGCGGGAATGCAAGGTAGCGGGCCTCATAGATCTTATCATGCATCGTCGACTTCGGACGGGTCCACGCTGTGTGAGGCTGTTCCAATGCCGTCGCGGCTCTCTGGTGATAAAACCCGCGGGCCGCAGTGTAAAATGCCTCCCCGTAGGCATGTGGTCCGTGCCGGAACGGCCATGAACGCCCCACGCCGGGAATTGTAATGAAAAACGTCCCATCGGCTTTCAATGCACTCAAATCCATCTCGTAAACGTCCTCGCCATACATCGAAGGGCGGGGCGTTTCGGGAGGATCCTCCCCTTTGGGAGCGAAATGCGGGTCCTTCTCAACGAGCCGCACAGGCCCTGTCAGAACAACATCTCCGGTCCGGGTATCAATCACCCGGAACTCACTGGCCTGATCAAATGGCACCGGCCCAAGCTCATACCCAAATGCCCCCAGATAGGCGAACTTCTTTCCGGATTCGGACTGATACCCCGCTTGGTTCACCTTGATGGCACGCGAAACCAGACTCATCTCGTCAAAGGTGAATGTCACCGCGCCACGTTCACCCACAGTGACTGTGTATTTTTTCCCCGACTTCAGCGGTTTCGGCAGCTCGAGAATACAATATTGGCCATAATTGACTTCGTGGCCTCCGGGGACCCGGCTGCCACCCAGCGACACCAGCGTTCGCGTCACCCGGGCAGGATTCACCGCCGAAGCGTAATCGGCATCGTCGCTGCTCGTCACCCCAAAGGCATCGAGTGAATCGAGCTTGCGTTCCCCGACGGCCTCCCGGGCTGCAACAAGATATTCCTTCCGGATCTCGCCCGGCTTTTTGTAAGCCCCCCAGTCCTTACGCCCTTCTTTCAATCCTTGCTCCCAATCCTCCACTGCCTTGAGAAGCTGACCCCCGGAGTATTCATCCATCTTTTCCACCACTTTTGGAAAATCATGAATGCCGAGCACCAGCCAACGGTCGTTGAGCACCAGCAATTGCCGGACCTCACCGCTATACTCCGGCTGCTGGATCGGGAATTTCCCGATAACATCCGCAGGAAAGTCCGAGAGTGTCACCTCCGTGTTCCCTCCCAGCGGGGCCGCCTGAAGGATCGGGGCGACAAAAAGACAAATCCATCCGGCCGCCGAAGCGTAGAATCGAAGGGGGAATCTCATAGTTGTGAGACATCTATATGCATTTGCACACAACTTCAACCAAATACCCTGCTTCTTTGCAGAAGCAATAGAACCACGGATGGGCACGGATAGGCACGGATGCTTGAAACTAAATCCTCTCCATCCGCGCCAATCCGTATCCTCCGTGGTTGAAAAATGGTCTGAGGTCACCGCTGGCTGGTTTTCCAGCTGCGGGATTCAGGTTAACCCTATCGGCGAACGGAGTGCCAGCCCTGCCAAAGGCAGAGTCATCAGCCGCTTGACCTGCGAGGAAGGTGAATCCGTATGCTCAGCACCGGAAAAGTGTTGCCCCTGCCCGGAGAATTAGATATCCAGATACCCCCATGGAAATCCTCCTGATCCGTCACGGAAAAGCATCCGGGGACCCTTATGCGGAACCGGAGCCTCCGGCGGAGGGCTTTTTGTCCGAAGACGGGCTGGCCCAGGCGCGGGCACTGGGGCGCGAGTTAGAGTCGAAGTCGATCGATGTCGCATGGAGTTCTCCCTACGGGCGGGCGGTGCTGACAGCAGGAATTGTTTTGGGGGACCGCAAAGTTCCGCTGACGCGCTTTTCCTTCCTGCGCGAATGGTTGCCCAACCAGGAGCTGGCGAAGGCCCATACCACCGAGTGGGAGCGGATCAATTCTGCGGCAAGCGGGATGGAAGCAGCGCAATGCTGGAAAACCGACCTTGGGGAAGGCTGTCTGGAGATGGTCGCAAGGGTCGGCCCGCCATTTCTCAAGGAACTGGAAAAGCTCGGTGTGCGTGCCTGCAACGGGGGATTTGTGGTGGAAGAGCGGGCGGCTCAGCTTCGACTGGCTGTATTTGCCCATGGGGGTTCTCTCTCCGCGCTCCTGGGTTTCCTTCTGAATATTCCGCCGTTTCCTGTCAGTCGCTTTGATTTTGGCCTGACCGGCATGGCCAGGCTCCGCCTGAAAAAACAGGGTCAGATCTGGTACCCGCAGCTTTCCCTTCCGTCGCCTGCATCCCACTGAGCGCCGGCAACCCGGACCCTTCCATCCCTATATTACGTTCATGAAATTCCTCCTCCCCGCAGTCCTTCTCGTTGCCGCAATTCCAACGCTCAACGGAGAAACCTTTTTTCTGGATCTGAAACCCACAGCGAATGCTCCGCTCGAGGATGATGGCATTGCCGACAATGGCCGGGGCGGATGGACCGATGAAGGCATCAACGACATGTTTACCTTCACGCCGGTTCCCCGGGGACGCACCGAACGCAACGGCCATGTGTTCGAGCTAATCGATCCGCAGGCCAACAACGGAAAG
>JBGSSC010000669.1:0-4518 GCA_041737265.1 Terrimicrobiaceae bacterium
ATCGACTTTGCCGTTCGGAGTCAGTGGAAACTCCCCGAGGGCAACAAAACCTGTCGGGATCATGTAATCCGGCAGGTGGCCGGCGAGGAAGCCCCGCAACATATTCGCGAGGTTGGCATCCCGGGTCGTTTGTCGTGGTGTGTTGACGAGGGCCGCCGACCTCGAGGAATGGGTGGCTGATTGCCAGAGAGGGAGCCCGTCCCGGCCGGAGGGCTGGAACACCGCCTCGAGCAAACCCGCGGAGCCGTCTCCCTGCCAGCGAACGTGTGCGGAGTAGCCTGCGGATTCCGCCACTGCAAAGAGCGTTTCGGCACTTACAGCATTGGCAGGGGGAGCGCTTTCCGCCGGAAGCCGGGCATTGTCAGCTTCCGCCATCAACTTCTGATGGAATGCCACTGGCGCGGAAAGTCTGAGATCGGGGATCGAGTGAAATGCGATAATCTCCGGCCGGCCCGGGAGGGCATTTTTCAGCCCGGCAAGGTCAGTCCACGGAAGCGGATCGGGAACGGCAACAACATCCGGCATGGGTGCAGTGTGAAGAATCGCATCGTAGTGAAAGGACGTTGTTTCGTTTGTAATGCCTCCGCGACGGAGAAGGATTTCGACATGGATAATGCCTTCGATGGCGGCGGCCTGAAACCATGCCGGGTCGATGGAGAGCTCGCTTTCCGCTTCAAGGCGTTTTGCAATCAAGAGGCGGAAATCCCCGCACAGGGCTGCGGTGTGTCCGCGTTCACGAAGTGCGGAAGAGTGAAACACCGGCAACAGTGCTTTGCTTTGCAGGTCGCCAAGAAAAATGCGTCCACCGGGTACAAGGGTCCGGACTGCGCCGGTCAATACGCGATGGAGATAGTCCGCATCCGGAAAATACTGCGCGACCGAGTTGATAACGACCGTGTCAAAAAGCGAAGGGGGGATGTTTGAGAAGTCGTCGGCGGGCTGACACTGAACCTTCACGTGGGCCGGCTGTTTGTTGGATTGCAAAGCGGAGACCGCGACCTGCGAGATGTCCGTGGCCAGGTAGGTTTCAACATCCGGTGCCAAGCGGGCGAGCAATTGGCCGGTTCCGCAGCCGAGTTCCAAGATCTTTTCCGGTCGCAACCCCCGGATCCGGGAAACCGTTGCTTCGATCCACTCCTGCACCTGGGCCTGTGCGCCTTCGATACCCGTCCAGCCCGTGATCACAGAATCGATGGATTGCAGATTCCCGGGCCCCGCCTGATCGATCGCCGAACGAAAGACGAGATCCCACTGGTCCCGCCAGTCCGATGCGGAATCCCGTGGGGCCTCTCGCACGCAGGCGATCAGGCGGTTGTCCCGCACGACACAGACCGCCTGTGCGATCGCCGGATGCTGTTCCAGCCGGGATTCAATTTCTGAGGTTTCGATCCGATACCCCCGGATTTTAACCTGCTGGTCGAGGCGTCCGAGGCACTCCAGCGTGCCATCCGGGTTCCAGCGTGCGATGTCACCGGTGAGATAGACGCGGGTGTCCGGTGTGTTGGCGGGAGCGGATACAAAACGCTCGTTGGTGAGATCGTCCCGTCCAGCGTACCCGAGGGCAAGTCCGTCGCCGCCGATCAGCAACTCGCCGGGGACACCCCGGGGCTGGAGTTGCCGGTCGGCGTTGACAATGTAAATGCGGGTATTTGCAATCGGGCGTCCAATACCCACGGGACCTTCACCTGCGGCAAGCCGGCCGGTGGTGGACCAGATGGTGGTTTCTGTGGGGCCATAGACGTTCCAGATTTCCCCGCAGAGCGGTGCGAGTTGGTTGACCAACTCCCGGGCCACAGCCTCTCCTCCGACAAGAATTTTCATCGCTTTGCGACCTTGCCATCCTGCTTCAAGCAGGAGCCGCCATGTGGAGGGGGTTGCCTGCATGGCGGTCACCCCGTGTTTCGCAATTTCGGCAGCCAAAAGAAAACCGTCGGCGAGGGATTCGCGGGGAGCGATGGCCACAGTCGCTCCGCAGAGCAGAGGAAGAAAAAGCTCCAGCCCCGAGATGTCGAAGGAAAGCGTGGTGACCGCAAGCAGAACGTCGCTGGCCTCGAGCCCGGGTTCCCGTCGCATGGATTCCAGAAAGTTGACGAGAGCCCGGTGTGGTACGACGACACCTTTGGGGCGCCCCGTGGAGCCGGAGGTGAAGATCACATAGGCAGGGAGTTCCCCTCCGGCAGGGCAGGAAACAAATGAGGTGCAGTCGGAGTGGTGTTCGCTGTCGAGGCAGAGAATGGGAATTTGCGTTTGGGGCAGCAATCCGGAAAGCGCCGTCCGCGTGACCACTGTGGCAATGTTGGCATCCTCCAGCATCCAGCGCAGCCGCCCGGAGGGGAAGGACGGGTCCATTGGCACGTAGGCAGCGCCGCATTTCCAAACACCGAGCAGGGCAGCCAGCATTTCCGGTGTGCGCTCGAGACATACCCCGACAAAGTTGCCGGGTCCGATTCCCCGTTTCGCGAGTTGTGCTGCAATTGCCGTCGCCCGCTCTTCGAGTTGGAGATAGGTCCACATTTCATCGCCGCAGATAACCGCGGGATGCCCGCTTCGCCTTGAGGCGGTGGCCGAAATCAGTGCATGGACCGGGGTGTCGCGTGGATAGCCGGACCGCGCCCCTTCGCCCAGCGTCAACAAAGACTCTCTCTCTTTGGCTCCCAAAACAGGCAGCCGGGAGAGGATTTCCGGCTCATCGACCACAAGTCCTCTCAGCAGTGATTCGAATCCGTCAAGCCACCGACGGATTGTCGCCGTATCGAAGAGGTCGGTGTTGAATTCGCATTCGACTTCGAGTGACTCCTCTGTCTGGTTCAGATTGAAGAAGATGTCGAAGTTGACGAACTGCTTCGCGTTGGTGAGCACGCGGAAAGTGACTCCTTCAAAATGCAAGCGGTCGAATCCCGAGCGGTCGATATTGAACATCGCCGAGACGAGTGGCAGGCGGCTTGTGTCGCGTGGGAGTTTGATTTCGCTCACGATGCTGCCAAAAGTGAAGGACTGGTGTTCGAAGGCCTCGATCACGAGTTCGCGGGTTCTGCGGGCAAATCCGGTGAATGCCATCCCACCCGGGCAGGTGAGCCGAAGGGGCAGGAAGTTGAGGCAGTGACCGACAAGTTCGTCACGCCCCTCAATGGTCTGTCCCGCGGCCGGCACGCCAATCACAATGTCCTCCTGCCCGCTCAGCCGGTGAAGATAGGCGGCAAAGGCGGCAAGCAGGGTGGAAAAGAGCGTTCCTCCGAGTGTTGGTGCTATATTTTTGAGGCGGGCGTAGAGTTCCTGATCCACGAAGGCCGATTCCATGGATCCGGCATAGGTCTTGAGAGGAGGCCGCGGCCGGTCGGTCGGGAGTTCAAGTGCGGGAGCACCGTCGCGGAAAATCCGCAACCAATAGTCCTTGTCGGCCTCCGATGCCTTGCCTGCTGTCTTTCGAGCGAAGTCGCCGAAGGGCATCGGCGGTGGAAGCATTGGCAGTTCCCCCTCCAGGAAGGCGTTGTAGCTGGCGGCAAGTTCTTGAACGATCATCCCCAGCGACCAGCCGTCACAGACCAGATGATGGGCTGAGAAAATCAGGGAAGAACGATTGTTGGACCGCCGCACCAGAACGAGGCGGACGAGAGGGCCGGTTTGGAGGTCGAAGGCTGTGGCGGTGGTTTCCCGCCGCAGCCGCGCGTATTCCTCCCCGGCGTCCTGCCGTGAAGTCAGGTCCATAACCGGCAGGACAAATTCTTCAGGCAGCGGATCGTAGATTTGTAATGCGCCATCCTCCGAAAAGGTGCTGCGCATTGCGGGGTGGCGTTGGAAAATATGAAGGATCGATTTTTCCAGAGCCTGTTCGTCAAGCTGCCCCTCGAATTCAATCGCGACCGACTCGTTGTATGCACGGTTGGCATCCTCCCCCATGAGGACAGAACTCAGAATCTCGCGTTGAGCCTCGGTGACCGGGGATGAGTCTCTGCGAGGAAAATCCCCCCGCACTCCGCCCACGCCGGTTCCCCTGCCCGGAAGCAGGTCCCCCTCCTGCATTTCGTCCACGCTCCCGGCAAAGGCCCGCACGATGGCGTCCATGTCTTCATCGGAGTGTGCCAAGGTGAGAAAGACCGGCCGGTTTTCCCAGATGTGAATCCCTTTCCCGCGCAGGTAGTACCAGAGCAGCCCGGCAAAACGGAGATCATGGGGATACTGGATTCCCGCACAGGCGCTGAAATGCGGCATGCTCAGCGGCACTCCCGCGGCATCAAAAACCGCCTCCACCGAACGGCAGAGAAGATCGGTGCGTTCGGTGAGACGCAGTTGAAGCCCGGGGCCGCCGGCGTGCAATTGACCGAGCACGGCCCGTGCTGCCGCCATGGCAAGGGGATGGCGGACAAAAGTGCCAGCAAAAAAGGTCATGGGAACCTCGGGCCGGGAATCGTCTCCGAACTCCCATGAGCCGCCATCGAGCATGTCCATGTATTTGCGACTGCCGGCCAGAACTCCAATCGGGATTCCTCCTCCGATCACCTTGCCATACGTTGCCAGATC
>JBGSSC010000686.1:0-4405 GCA_041737265.1 Terrimicrobiaceae bacterium
ACGAGAAGCACGCCAGCGGCGATACCGGGACTGGTAAGAGGGATGATTACCTTCGAAAATGCCCTCAAGGGACCGGCTCCGAGATCATGGGCAGCCTCGATCATGGCCCCATCGAGCCGCTCAACGCTTGTGTAGATGGGAAGAATCATGAACGGAAGGTAGTTGTAAACCAGTCCAAGAACGCTTGCGAAGGGAGTGTACATGAGCGCCACCGGCTCGGGCACGATCCTCGCCGCGATTAAAAATGCATTCACAAGCCCCTCCTTGCTCAGAATCGTGATCCAAGCGTAGGTGCGGATCAAAAAACTCGTCCAGAAAGGGATCATCACCAGAGTGATCAGGATGTTGCGCATGCGCGGGGAGGACCGTCCGATGAAATAAGCGACCGGATAGCCGATGACCATGCAGATCATGGTGGTCAGCACGGCAAACCAAACGGATATGCCGAGCACCTTCAGCCATGTCCATTGAAACGCCCTCTCATAATTCGCAAGGGTCCATGTGTAGTGGATAGTACCCAGCCCCCGTTGTTCGGCGAAGCTCAGGACCACCAGCATGCCCGTGGGCACGATGACGAAAAGGAATAACCAGACCGCCAGAGGAGCCAGAATCAGCCATGCCAAAGGTCCCGGAGCACGACGGAAGAAGTCGCTCTCAGTCTGCCCGGTCGCGGCCATGCGCCGGGGTTATTGGGCTTTCAGCGACGTCACCATCTCATCCACTTTCGAGGCTTGCCCGCCGATGTCCTTGAAAAGGATCATCTGGCTAACCACCTCCTCAGGCGGAAAACTCGCGGAGTTCTGACGCGCTTCTTCCGACAGCAGAGCACGGGCTGCGCGATTCGGGTTGAGATAAGGGAACTCTTCGGAGATGGCCTTGCTTACCTCCGGGCGCAGGATGTAGTTCATGAACAGCATGGCATTGTTGGGGTGTTTGGCTCCTTTGGGAATGGCCAGGCTGTCAACGAACAGGTGGGTGCCCTCCTTGGGGAGGACCCATTGGAACTTCTTGTCGGTGTTGAGGAGAATGGCACCTTCGCCGCCCCAGACCACACCGATGGCAACATCACCGTTCAGGAGAGCGGTTTTCGGGCTGTCCGAATCGTAGACTTTGACAAGGGGCAACCACTTCTCCAGGACCGGCTTGGCCTTGGCCATATTCTCGTCGGTCATCTCATTCGGGGGAATGCCCAGTGTCTTGAAAGCCCAGGTTACCATCTCCCTGGCGTCGTCGAGGACGACAATGTTGCCCTTGTATTTTTCCTGAAAGACGTCGCTGAACCCGGTGATCGGGTCAGTCACGAGGTCGGTGTTGACGACGATGCCGACCGTGCCCGCCATATAAGGAACGGTGAACTTGTTGCCGGGGTCGAAAGGCATGTTGAGGAACTGCGGAGCGATATTGTTCAGATTGGGAATCAGTGCGTGATCGATCGGCTGAAGTGCATTTTCTGCAATCAGGCCTTCGACGACATACTCGCTGGGCTGGATCACGTCGTACGACCCGCCGCCCGCCATGAGCTTGGCGAGCATTTCCTCGTTGGAGGCGTAGTTTTCGACGGAGACTTTGATTCCGGTCTCGTCGGAGAAGGCATCGATTACGGATTGCGGAATATATTCCGACCAGCAAAAGATCGAAAGCCGTTTGGGCTCTCCGGCGGGCTCTGCAGCGGCCGGTGGTGCGGTGGCTTCTGCGGAAGGCTTGGATGGTTCCTGAGTGACAGGTGCTGCAGGTTTACCGCAACCCGCGAGAACGAGGGCTGCCAGAGCGAGAAGTTTTGATTTCATGGTATTTTCTTTCTGGTTACGAGTTGACTGCCGAGAACGAGCATCACTGTGACAAATATAAAGATTGCGCTCAAGGCATTTAGCTGGGGGTTCAGTCCGACCCGCGCCATGCCGTAAACCTTGAGCGGAAGAGTCTGAGAGGCGGCTCCCGATGTGAAGACTGAGACGATGTATTCATCCAGAGAAAGGGTGAATGCCATCAGCGCTCCTGCGATGATGGCCGGCATGAGATAGGGAAGCACGACTTCGCGAAACGCCCTCAAGGGGGCAGCCCCCAGGTCCATTGCGGCCTCTTCGAGTGCGGGGTCAAGCCCTTCAAGCCGGGCCTGCACCCCGACCAGCACAAACGGAAACGAGAACGTGGTATGTGCGATGATTAGGGTGAGATGCCCGAGAGGCAGGTGCATCAGGTGAACAAACTGGGCAAGCAGGCTTGCCCCCATCAGGACCTCCGGGATGACCATCGGGACGAAGATGAGGAGACCGATCGACTGGCGAAACGGAAAGCGGTAGCGGTAGAGCATCCATGCGCCGGCGGTTCCAAGAAGTGTGGCAAGAATCGTCGTTGCCACGGCCACGATCATGCTGTTCTGAAATGCGACCAGAAGAGTCCGGTTGTGCATCAACTCCCCATACCATCGCAGGGAAAATCCTTCCCATTGGATATTCAGCCTCGATTCGTTGAAGGAAAACAAAACGAGCAGTCCGATCGGAATATACAAAAAGGCAAATACCAGAATGGTCCATCCGCCAAAGAGCCACCGCTGGAGTTTTCCTCCATGCATGCGGCGGAATAGCCGGGGCAGCCGTGGCAAAAACGGTGACGCTACAGCCGACATGGGGAGGAACGTAAGCGCACTGCCGCTTGATTGGGAATAAAAAATCCTTCCCCGGCCGTTTCAACTCGGGCACAGCTCCATCTGGAGCCAATCCGGGAGCATTTTCGGAAACGATGCAGTGCCCACGCCAAGGAGGGGAAGGAAGCAAAGGGATGCAGAGAATGAAATGACGGAGTTGATGCCGCGATGCATCCATTCAGACCGTGGCTCGGTCTTTGCTCTGCCTCATTTTGCGCAGCAAAATATTCTAATCCGGCGGCGGGGGAGCCCCTTTCTCACTGGGTCTCCTTGCCCACACGCCAACCCTTTCCACCGGCTCCCGCCGGATTAGAGACAAGTCCCCTCTGGACGGAACTGCGGGCTTAGTTCAAACAAGAGCGAGTGTTGTTGACGCCAAAACGCCAAATCCTTCTATCGCTACCCCCAGCCATGGTGGATGCATTCCCGGAAGCGGAGAAGAACCGGCGATTTCCCGAATGGTTTGCCGCCAGTGATCCGGCCGGTGCCAAGCTGGGTTCAGGGGGAGGGCTTGTAAGGCTGCTTCATGAACGTTGGAAGGTGGAGGGAGGCAGCGGGCCTTTTGAAGAATGGCTGCATGTCACTCCAAAGCTCGCGCTTCTGGCCGGTGGTCAAAGCCGGCGACTGCCCGCCTATGCTCCCACTGGAAAAATTTTCACACCGATGCCTGCCCTGCGTTGGTCGCAAGGTCACAAGATCGATGGCACCTTGCTCGATTTCATGCTCCCGGGATTTGACCGGGTGGTTGACGCAGCAGCGGGCCGGTATCCCGTCGTGGCATGTAGTGGTGATGTCGTGTTGAAATTTCCCGATCGTCTCCCGGCCCTGCCGGACGCGGATATTGTGGTGCTGGGGATGTGGGTCCCTCCCGAGACGGCATCTTCCTTCGGTGTTTTCTTCTCGCGGCGGGAGGCTCCGCGCACGGTTGAATTTTCCAGGCAAAAACCGTCCCCCGCCGAGATACGCGAACTGGGGGCCGAATATCTTTGTGTGGTGGATACGGGAGTCTGGTTGCTTGGCGAACGGGCTCTGCGCGCGCTGCTGACGCTTGCGGGCTGGGATGGGCGGCGGGGGGACTTTGCAAATGGGGTGCCCCGGTCGTGTGAACTATATGCCGGGATGGGCCTTGCAATGGGAAGGCATCCCACCGCGCCGCACCCGGAGATCTCCTCTCTCTCGGCGGCCGTCGTCCCCCTTCCCGACGCGGGGTTTTACCATTTGGGAACCAACCGTGACCTGATCGCCTCGATGTCGGCGCTCCAAAACAGCCAGCTTGACCAGATGCTTGCAGGGCCGATGGAACAGAAACCACACCCTGATATCTACGTTCTGAACTCGGATTTTCCGTTCACCACGCGCAACAGCTCCAACGGCCAACTCTGGATTGAAAATTGCCACCTGCCTCCGGATTTAAAGGTCGGATGCGAGCAAATCCTTACGGGCATCCCGCTGTTGGACAAGTGCCCTTCTTTGCCCAAAGGAATTTGCCTTGATGTAGTACCGGTGGGAGAAACCTCCTTGTGTTTGAGGCCATATGGTTTTGATGATCCCTTTCAGGGCTCCGTGAGTGAGGCCGAAACACTTTGGATGGGGCAGCCCATGGCGTCGTGGTTCAAAAAACGGGATATTTCACCTGCCGCGGCGGGACTTGCGGAAGGCACCGACATTCAGTTCGCACCGTTGTTTCCGGTGCTGGCCGAGCAGGAACTCGACGGGACATTCCTGGAGTGGATGATCTCTGACGTCCCGGATACCGGAAAC
>JBGSSC010000694.1:0-1795 GCA_041737265.1 Terrimicrobiaceae bacterium
GACGATCGTGGGCTTCATGTAGAGACCGAGCACGGCCGGGAAATATGGAGGTTTGATGCGGGGATACGGACGTTTGCCCTCGAGCGATTCAATCAGGCTGGTTTCCTCACCGCAGATATAGGCACCGGCCCCCTGGTGGACGTAGATGTCGCAGTCGAAACCCGAGCCAAGGATATTTTTGCCGACGAACCCTTTTGCCCGTGCCTCCTTGATCGCGTTCCAGACGATGCCGGCCGCCTGGGGAAACTCGCAACGAATATAAATGTAGCAAAGATTGCAATTGGTGGCGAACGCCGAGATGACCAGGCCTTCGATGAGTTGGTGCGGATCGTAGTGGAGGACATAGCGGTCTTTGAAGGTCCCGGGCTCGGATTCATCGCCATTGACAACGATGTAGTGGGGCTTGCCGTCATCCCGCTTGATGAAGCTCCACTTCGTGCCGCACGGGAAGCCGGCACCGCCCCTGCCGCGCAGGTTGGAGGCCTTTACTGCGTCGAGGATCGCGGCAGGCTCCATCTTCATCGCCTTGCGGAGAGATTCGTATCCGCCATTGGCCAGATAGGTCTCGAGGCTGGCGTCGTAGCCGGGCTTCGAGATATTTCCAAAAATAATTCTGCGCTCGCGGGGGTGGGCAGGTGGAATAACAAAGGGTTTGGCGGTCATCGGTCGTATTGTTTGACAATCTCTGCCACGTCAGCGGGAGAAATGCGCTCATGGAGGTCGTCGTTGACAAGTGCGACCGGTGCCGAGCCGCAACTCGCGAGACACTCAACGAACTCGACGCTGAACTTGCCGTCCGCCGAAGTGGGCGGGGCGGTCCCGAACCCGTGGTGCTCGGCATGGGGATCGAGCCCAACCGCCGAGCAGAATTTTTCTTTGATATCGTAGCCGCCTGCTAGAGCGCAGGCCAGAGTGCGGCAGACACGAATGACCGTTTTGCCTGCGGCCTGACGACGGAACCAGGGGTAGAAGGTCACAAGTTCGTAGATGTTGACCGGCTGGAGTCCCAGCTTGGCGGCGATCCACTCGATCCCCGAGTCGTCCACAAATCCGAACTCATTCTGCCAGAGGTGAAGAAGCGGGAGGGAGGCGCTGCGGGTAGAAACCGGGTAATGCGAAATGAGATCTTCCGCTTGGGCGACAAAGTCGGGTGTCAACCGGTCCAAATGGCGGGGTGCCGGTGGAGAGGAGGAGGCGGATGCTGGTGCTGTCATCGAGATGGTTCTCGTCTGTTCTTACGAGCGCATCAAGAAAAACGATGCGGCGTTTGGTTGGAAAATCAGGACGAGCCGGCGCAAACAATGCTCGCGAAGGATTTGCGGACCGGTCTCCGAAGGAGTAAAGAAAGTCTGCGTGCCAAAAGAAACAACCAACAACCTCACAGGCTTTATTTTGGTGGCGTCCCCATTGCTGCGGGACCCGAATTTCCGTAAAACCATCCTGTTTATCTGCAGCCACTCCAGTGACGAAGGCGCCATTGCCTTCATCCTGAACCGGCCGGCGGGCTCGCAAATGCCTTTTCCGGGCTGCGGTAGGGTGGATATTTACCATGGTGGGCCGGTCATGCCGGAATCCCTCGTGGTGGCCAGTCTCCAATGGCAGTTGCCAAGCAACGTCGTGGCATTTCGCTCTTTCGAAAACCCAAGCGAAAATACTCTGGAAGTGCCGGAGGAGTGGCGCACGGGAATCCGTGTCTTCGCGGGCTACGCGGGGTGGACCGCCGCGTGTTGCGCCAATGAAAAATGACACCGGGGGGTGGAAGTCGTTGCGTCAAAAATCATGACACCCGGCGATT
>JBGSSC010000718.1:0-2179 GCA_041737265.1 Terrimicrobiaceae bacterium
ACCGGGTGCTTGTGACGGCGCCCCCTTCCACGCTCGCCGATGCCATGGCCGTTGCATGCAAAGGGGGAATCATTTCTTTCATCGGGATCGCCTTTGGTGACGAGGCGTATTGCAACTTTGACGTCAACGCCTTCCATTTCAAAAAACTGCAGCTCCGGGCTTCGTTTGCTTCCCCTGCACTCTTCTCCCCGCTGGCGCTGCAGTATCTCCGCGAGAAGGTGGTCGATCCGGAAATCCTGATCTCCCATCGATTCCCGCTCAGCCGGATGAGCGAGGCGATGCAGGTCGCGAGGGATGGCAGCCGCGCCGTCAAAATCATTGTTAATCCCTGATAAAATCCTATGAAAACGCTTCAATCCGCCGTGGTTGGTTGTGGGAATATCTCCCGCTTTCACTTTTCAGGCCTCGAGAAAGCCGGTGTGAAAATCCGTTGGGTCTGCGACGTGCGGGAGGAAGCCGCCCGGCCCTGGGTGAATAGGTATGGCGCGCGTTACACGGCGGACTACCGCGAGATCCTGGAGGATCCCGAAGTCGATCTCGTGAATGTCACCCTGCCGTCGCATCTCCACAAGGCCGCCTGCCTCGGGGCTATCGCGGCGGGCAAAGCGGTCATCTGCGAGAAGACTCTTTCGGATAACACCGCAGACTCGCTGGAAATCACCCGCGCCGCCGAGCGCGCGGGAACTGTTTTTTACACTTCCTACATGAAGCGATTTATTCCGGCCGTGGCCAAGGCGAAGGAAATCCTGCCTTCGCTCGGGCGACTGATCAGCGCCCACATGAGGACCCACCAATGCTGGGGCGATCTCTGGAATGGAAACCCTGCGGAGGGATTTTTTTCCACCCCGGAAGGTGGAGGATCCCAGGTGCGGAAAAACTACGGCGGTGGGATCCTTGTTTGCGGGGGCAGCCATCTGCTCGACCTCGTCGGTTTTTTCTTCGGCAGGCCGGGCCGGCTTTACGCGCACGTCCACACGCCACCCGACGGCCGCGATTACGACCTCCTGGCTGCCGTGCTTATTGAGACTCCGAATGGTATCGTGCACTGGGAGGCGCTGGCGCACCCGCTGGATCGGATCGGCTTCCTGCGCGATGGATGGGATGAACGGGTCGAGATCACCGGCTCGGAAGGACGTCTCGAAATCTTCAGCGCTCTTTGGGATCAGCCCGAATACAAGGCATCCCTCCTCGTTCACACCGACAGAGCCACGGGCCTCACCACCGAATACCGCTTCCCCGCCTCCTCGCCCTTCGATGAGGCCATGAATTGTTTTTGCACCAACATTCGAGAGGGCACGCAGGGCGCACAGTCGCGGTGGACCGGATACGAGGTGGACGAGTTGATTTCCCATATCGAAAAAAGCTCTCTCTCGCGTCAGGCCTTGGATATCGATTGGAAGGCCTGAGGCAATTGGCCGGTTCGGTCGTCCACTTTACCTGTTCCTTTGAACGGGGGAGGGGAGGGCCATTTTGCTATTTGGTTCCACCATTCGATTCCTGAAATGCCTTCCAGGCCAACTGCTGCAATGGCTTGGCCTCTTCTTCTGAAAGTCCAGGGTGTGCCAACCCGACGGGGCTGAATCCGGTCAGGGCGGCGTAGACAGTACAGGCCGTGATATAGGCCCCCTTGGGCGAGGCATGAATCCAGTCGGCATAAAGGAACGCGAATTGATCCGCTGACGGCTTGGGCCCCAGGTAATCCATCCAGGCTTTGACACTCGGGGCAAGAGGCGCCTTCAAGGATTGTACCAGAGTCAGGTTGTCGTCATGAAACGCTTGAAATCTGGCCGGGTATTCCGCCGCCTTTGGAAGGGGGCTCGCATAGATGACTGGTTTGGCGTTTTGGCTGCGGATCAGATCGCTGAAGAGCGTCGCGTATTTCAACAACTCTTCGGAATTCATGTTGTAAAACGTTTCAAAGACAACGGCATCCCAAGGTTCCGCCGCGATGACTCCGCGTGCCGTATTGGCCGAGTCACCGGCGTCCCAGAAGGTTTTGATGTTCGTCCCCATTTTCACATAGTCGCCGACCATGATTCTCGGTCGATCGGGAGGGGCGGAGTCGGCCAGCGTCCTGACCATATCCGGGATGTTTCCGCGGAGTGTGTGGCTTGATCCGATGAACAGTACTTTGAGGGTGTTTTCGTCGCCAGGGATCAGGTGGCGCAGGTGCAGGCGC
>JBGSSC010000725.1:0-3581 GCA_041737265.1 Terrimicrobiaceae bacterium
GCTCAACGAGCGTAGCGCTTGCTTCATTCAATCCAACCACATTCACCCCGGTGCCGTCGCGACGGAATTTCAAAACCACCCTGTCCAAAGCTGCCACGGAACTGATGTCCCAGAAATGCGCACGCGTCACATCGATGGTCACGCGGGAGAGCACTTCACGAAAATCAAAAGCCCTGGCAAATTTCCCCGCGGACACGAAGAAGAGATTGCCGGTGACAAGATACGTCCGGTGTTCCCCGTCGGGGTCGAGTTCGGAGCCAATGCGCACAAGGAGGGCTGCCTTGCGGGCGAAGGAGACGGCACTCATCAGCACCCCCACGGCCACGCCGATGGCCAGGTTGTGGGTTAATACCACCACGGCCACCGTCGTTATCATGACCAGACTGGAGGTCTTCGGATGGATACGCAAATCTCTCAGCGACCCCCAACTGAAGGTGCCGATGGAAACCATGATCATCACCGCAACCAGCGCGGCCATGGGAATAATTTTCACCCATCCGCTCAGAGCCACGATCATGATCAGGAGAAATACTCCAGCCGCAAAGCAGGAGAGCCTCCCCCTTCCACCCGATTTTACGTTGATCACGGTCTGGCCGATCATGGCGCAGCCCGCCATCCCGCCAAAAAATCCAGCGGCGATGTTCGCCGCGCCCTGCCCGATACATTCCCGGTTCTTGTTGCTGTCGGAGTCGGTGAGGTCATCCACGATCGTGGCTGTCATCAGGGATTCCAGCAGGCCGACCACAGTCAGCGGAATTGCATAGGGGAGAATGATCCAGAGGGTCTCGAGATCCCATGGCACCTGCGGAATAAGAAACACCGGCAGGGTGGAAGGCAACTGGCCCATGTCACCAACCGTGCGCAAGTCCATCCCGGCAAACACCGAAATCACCGTTAGCACCACAATGCAAATCAAGGGGGAGGGCACAGCCTTCGTAAAACGCGGAAGGCCGTAAATGATGCCCAGCCCTCCTGCCACCATTGCATACATTTGCCAGCCCGCACCTTTGAATTCCGGAAGCTGCGCAAGAAAAATCAGAATGGCCAGGGCATTGACAAATCCGGTCATGACCGACCGGGACACAAACTTGAGAGCCTCACCCAGCTTCAGCCAGCCCGCCAAGATTTGAAGCCCCCCGGTGAGCAGCGTGGCGGCGAGCAGATATTGAAGACCGTGCTCTTTCACCAGGGTGATCATTAGCAGAGCCATTGCGCCGGTGGCGGCGGAGATCATGCCCGGTCGGCCACCTGCAAATGCTGCCACCACCGCGATGCAGAACGAAGCGAAAAGGCCCACCTGCGGATCGACCCCGGCTATGATCGAAAAGGCAATCGCCTCCGGAATAAGGGCCAGAGCCACTACAAGCCCGGCTACCAGGTCCTTCGGAACATTGGAAAACCACTCTTTGGAAAAATCTTTGAAAATCATAACACAATTCGGATGCGGGACGACGAAGTCCCTGTGACGGCCTGCAATGGGGCCGGTCAATCAATGGAAGGAACCCTGACGGACTTTCGAGGGGAAAGGGCCGCCCCGATCCCTGTGCCCCTAGGGCGGGGCGAGATGAAGATTGGGATGCAACACGTACAAGCAAATAACTTCAAAGGAGGAATACGATCATGGCAAGGTACTTTTTTCGCCGCCCCTGGGATTGGGGCAGGATAAAGAGGTGCGGGCTGGACACTGCGTCCGGCCCGCGTATATCTGAATGTTTTCGATGACTCTGAACGCAATAACCGAATTTTTGCTCCAGCCACAGGTCTTTCTCGTCTGGACTTCCCTCGTTAAAACCCTCGGCCTTCTGGCCGTGATTCTGGGGGTTGTTTCCTACACGGTTTACGCGGAGAGAAAGGTTTGTGCCCTGATCCAGGATCGCGTGGGCCCCAACCGCGTCGGGATTCCTCTCACTCTTTTCGGGGGAAAGAAGGACATTTTCTTTTTCGGTCTTGGGCAGCCGGTTGCCGATGCTCTCAAACTCTTGCTGAAGGAAAATTTCATGCCGGCCGGGGTAAACAAATTTTATTATTACATCGCTCCGAAGCTTGCGATGATCCCTGCGATTCTGGTGCTTGCAGTTCTCCCGTTCGGATCCTCGCTTTTCGGCGTGCCAATGGTGATCGCGGATATCAACATCGGTGTCCTCTACGTGTTTGCGGTTTCCTCGCTCGGGGTATACGGGATCGTGCTTGCCGGTTGGGCTTCGAACTCGAAATACCCGTTCCTTGGAGGCATTCGATCGAGTTCGCAGATGATCTCCTACGAACTGGCTTTGGGGCTCTCGGTGATCCCGGTCTTCCTGGTGGTGGGCACACTGAATTTGCAGGATATCGTGCGCTGGCAGGTTGATAACGGGTGGATGGTTTTTCCGTGGTGGCCCGAGGGTCTCACGGCGGGGACGCTCGTTTCCGGTGACTGGGCAGCGGTGTGGCAGGCGTGCCTCGACGGGTTCTCTCTCCAACGACTTCTGATCTGGATCCCGATGCTGCTTTCTTTCATCGTTTTCCTCATCGCCATGTTCGCTGAAACCAACCGGCTGCCATTCGATCTTCCTGAAGCCGAGCAGGAACTTGTGGGCGGCTACCACACCGAATACTCGGGAATGGGTTTTGCCCTCTTCTTCCTCGGAGAATACGCTGCCATGATCGCCGGCGCCGGCGTCATCGTGACCCTTTTTCTTGGAGGGTGGAGTCTCCCTTTTGTCCCCGATGGCTCCAGCGTTTCAATCCTGGGACTCACTTTCCTGCCCGAATGGCTCGCGGGCGCATTCTGGGGTGTTGTCAACATCGTCACTTTTTTTGCCAAAATCGCATCGATCCTTTTCCTGTTTATCTGGGTCCGGTGGACCCTCCCGCGATTCCGGTATGATCAGTTGATGAAACTGGGATGGTACTTTTTCTTCGAATTGGCGCTTGTGAACATTTTTATCACGGCCGCCGTTCTCGCTTTCGTGAAGGGCTGACCAATTTCCGGTTGCGCCGCACCCGTCGTTGGGGCACTAGTATCTTTCAACAAAAACAAACTCCCATGTCATACGAACTCCCTGCACTCGACTACGCACCCACCGCCTTGGAACCCCACATCGATGCCCGCACGATGGAAATCCACCACGGCAAACATCACGCGACCTACATCACCAACCTCAATAAAGCACTGGAGTCAGCCCCTGAGCTAGCCTCCAAGACCGTAGAGTCCCTGATCGCTGATCTGGCGTCCGTACCCGAAGCCATCCGTGGGGCCGTGCGTAACAACGGGGGAGGTCACGCAAACCACTCGTTCTTTTGGAAGCTTCTTGGGCCGGGAGCAGGAGGTGCCCCCGAAGGTGCGCTCGCCGAAGCCATCACGAAAAGCTTTGGCAGCTTCGACGAATTTAAAGCGAAGTTTGAGGCAGCCGGCCTGGCCCGTTTTGGAAGCGGCTGGGCATGGTTGGTCGTGACTCCCGCCAAGGGGCTGGAGATTGTTTCCACAGCCAACCAGGATTCTCCTCTGATGGGTAAAGCCATCGCAGGAGTTGAAGGGACCCCGATCCTTGGCGTCGACGTTTGGGAACACGCATACTACCTGAATTACCAAAACCGCCGCG
>JBGSSC010000741.1:0-8332 GCA_041737265.1 Terrimicrobiaceae bacterium
AGGCAGAGCAAAAAATCCCCATGACGGCACCCGTTTTTACCGAAGGCCGCGAAGAGGGTGGAAAAATGGCTTTCGTGATGCCGGCCGGGATGCCCGAGGAAAAGACACCCCGCCCAGCAGATTCTTCGCTGGCCGTGCGTGAGCAGGCGGCCGGGCGGTTTGCGGTTTACCGGTTCAGCGGGTGGACAAGTGCAAAGGGGGAGAAGGAAGCTGCTGCGAAGCTTGACGGGTGGGTGAGGGCAAACGGTTTGGAAAAGAAGGGGGAAGTGGTCTTTGCTTACTACGATCCACCATGGACCTTGCCAATGTTCCGTCGCAACGAGGCCATGGTGCTCCTGGCAAATCAATAGATTCCTTGAATTCCAAAATATGAAGCATTTGAGTCAAGTTTTGCATTTCCTCTGTTCACCCACTTTCTCCCTCAAGGAATCTACAGGACTTTTCGCAGCGAAAAGTCTTTCAGCGAGGCACTGGGAATTGGGGCTGAAAACAACGAACGGCGGAAAATTTCAAACATGCCTTGCCTGGTCTGAGTCAGTGCCTCGCTAGATGGTTGCACCAGGGACGAGGGTATTGCTTGGCATGAGCGGTGGAGTGGACTCCAGCGTGGCCGGGCATTTTTTGAAAATGGCCGGGTATGATGTTGTGGGCGTCACGATGAAGGTCTGGCCGCAGGATTGCATGTCGCGTGCCGAGGACAAGTGTTGTGGACCGTCGGCCATTGCCGATGCCCGCGGCGTGGCTCACCGTCTTGGAATCCCCCATTACGTGGTGGATGAGGCCGACCGGTTTGAGGAGATCGTCATCGGTTACTTTGCCGAGGAATACCGTGCGGGCCGCACTCCGAACCCCTGTGTGATGTGCAATGAGAAACTCAAATTCGGAAGCCTCTGGGACAAAGCCCGCGCACTCGGTGCAGAGGCCATCGCAACCGGGCATTACGCGATCATTGAGCACGGAGCAGGGGGAGCCCGGCTTCGAAAAGGACGGGATCCGAATAAGGACCAGTCGTATTTTCTCTTCAGCCTGAACAACGAGCAACTGGGGCGTGCCCTCACCCCGCTCGGCGGGATGACCAAGGCGGAAATCCGGGAAGTAGCCCGCGAATTGGGGCTTCGCGTTGCTGACAAAGCCGACAGTCAGGAGATTTGTTTCGTGCCGGGCAACGATTACAAAGCGTTCCTCCGCGGCCACCTCGGTGATGGGGCCTTCCATCGCGGTGGGATATTTGACACTTCCGGCCGCCATCTCGGCGATCACGAGGGGATTGAGATGTTTACCATTGGCCAACGCAAGGGGCTTCCCGGCGGTTCGCCAAAACCTCTTTACGTCGTGGATATTGATCCCGACACGTCCCGGGTCATCGTGGGTGGTGAGGAGGAGCTTTTGCGTGAGGAGTTTGAGGTGGATCGTGTGAACTGGATCGGCGGGGAACCTGCCGGCGAGGTGGATGCCACCGTCAAAATCCGCTATGCGCATCCGGGAACCTCAGCATCGGTTGAGCCGCTGCCCGGAGGGCGTGCGCGAATTGTTCTCCGCGAGCCGCAACGCTCGGTTACCGCAGGCCAGGCCGCCGTGTTTTACGATGGAGACCTTGTGCTCGGCGGGGGCTGGATCGTGCGTCACGCCAGTGTGCTGCCACCCGTGGCGGCCCTGGCATGAAGATTGTTCTCACAACTTTCGCTTCCGAAGACGCAGCTGGGACCGCGACGCGAACTCTCATTGGCGAACGTCTCGCCGGGTGTGGCACCCTGCTGCGCGGTGCCCGTTCGATCTTCTGGTGGGAGGGGCGTGTCCAGGAGGAGAGTGAGGTGGTGGTCCTCTTCAAAGTCCCCGACCCCGGGTATGCAGCTTTTGCGGCTCGCTTGCGCGAAATTCACCCCTACCAAACCCCGGAGATCGTCGCTCTGGCCAGTGCGGACGTTGATCCCGCCTATGAGGCCTGGCTGGAATCAACCTGCCTCGCCGGCGAAAGCTTTCCGCGCTAGATTCCTTGAATTCATGAATTGGATGCATTCGAGTCAAGTCTTGGGTTCACCCGGGTTGCCCGCTTTCTCCCCCAAGGAATCTAAATGACTTTTCGCAGCGAAAAGTCTTCAGCGAGTCACTGGGAATTGGAGCTGAAAACAACCAACGGCGGGAGTATTCAAATCCGGCGGTGATGGCAGCTGCTTCCCGCCGGGTCCCCTTGCCGACAAAACCACGCTCGGCAGCGGCTCCCGGCGGATTTGGCTTGCGCCGGATGACGCATTCCTTTTTCTGTTGAGCGCGTCCCGATCATGCCCGACATCCCCCGCCAAGACCTGACCCCGGAATCTGCCTCCCCCACGGACATCGCGCCATTGGGCCGCGGCCCCGAGAAGCCCCCGCACGAGAGAACTGCCGAGGAGGAAGCTGGAGCCGTGCCTTGGATGGCGATTGCTCACGATGCAGAATTCAAAGCTTTGCTCGTAGCGAAGGCTAAGTTCGTGGTGCCGGCGACTGTCTTCTTTGTCGTTTACTATTTTTCGCTGCCGGTGATGGTCGGCTGGTTTCCCGAACTCATGTCGCGTGAGGTTTGGGGAGCGGTGAACTGGGCCTATCTCTTTGCGCTGTCCCAATTTTTTATGGCATGGATCATTGCGTTCCTCTACGTCGCGGCGGCGGCCGGTTGGGATCGCAGGGTGACCTCGATTCTGGGGAGGTTCGGCCGGTGAGTCCCATGCTGGCACTCGCACTGCCCGGCGGGGTGGCTCTCTGGATGTTCCTGGCCTTCGTGGCAGCGACGCTCGTGATTACGTATTTCAGCGCCAGGAAGTCCTCGGGATCCAGCGCATACTTCGCCGCCGGCCGGCGGATCACGGGATGGCAGAACGGTCTGGCCGTCGCAGGCGACTACATGAGTGCCGCCAGCTTTCTGGGTATTGCGGGAATGATCGCAACCAATGGGTACGACGGTTTCATGTATTCGGTCGGCTTCCTCGTTGCCTACCTGACCGTGCTTCTTGTTGTGGCCGAGCCACTGCGCAACGCCGGCAAATATACGATGGCAGACATTCTGGCTTATCGCCTGAGCCCGCGGCCCGTGCGGGCGATGGCATCGCTCAGCACGCTCACCGTCTCAATCTTTTACATGATCGCGCAGATGGTGGGCGCCGGCACGCTGGTGCGCCAACTCATTCCCGGCGTGTCGTATGAAGTTGCGGTTGTCGGAGTGGGAATCCTGATGGTCATCTATGTGGTCTTCGGCGGCATGCTTGCGACGACCTGGGTGCAGATCATCAAGGCCGTGTTGCTCATGAGCGGCAGCTTCCTTCTCAGTGCCCTTGTGATGGCGAAGTTCGACTTTGATGCGGGCAAGTTTTTTGCCTCGCTCACCGCGATTCAGTCGACCGCCACCGATGGAACAACCGTCACCCGCAATTTTCTCACACCGGGGCTCCTCTTCAAGGAACCGTGGGATCAGGTTTCCCTTGGCATGGCGCTCGTCTTTGGAACAGCCGGGTTGCCCCATATTCTGATCCGCTTCTACACCGTCCCCGACGCCAAAACCGCGCGGGCGAGTGTCGTCTGGGCGATGATCCTCATCGGCTTGTTTTACATCATGACGACCTTTTTTGGTTTCGGTGCCGCAAGTCTTCTGGGACCTGATCACATTGCGGCCCATGGCGGGACCAACATGGCGGCACCCGAACTCTCGAGAATTCTCGGAGGAGAAATCTTCTTCGCCTTTATCAGCGCCGTTGCATTCGCCACGATCCTGGCCGTTGTCGCGGGCCTCACCATCAGCGCAAGCACGAGCTTCGCCCACGATTTTTTCTCGAACGTGCTGCTCCACGGCAAGGAACACCGCCCCGGCGCGGAAGTGCGTGTTGCCCGCATCACCGCCTTTGTCGTTGGCGCCCTCGCAATCGTCATTGCGATCCTGCTGGGACCCAAGGTGAACGTCGCTTTCCTGGTCGGACTCGCCTTTGCGGTGGCCGCCAGCGCGAACCTTCCCGTTATCGTCCTCTCGATTTTTTGGAAACGCTTCAACACGGCCGGAGCAGTCGCCGGCTTGGCCGCCGGGCTCGTTTCCAGCATCGCCCTCATCGCCGTGAGCCCCGACTTCATGGCTTCCCCGCTCTTCCCCCTGAAAAATCCCGCGATCGCCAGCATTCCCATCGGCTTCGCAGCAGCAGTCATCGCGACCCTTCTCGGCCCCCGCGAACCCATGGCCGAGTCAACTTTCGCCGAACTCCAAGTGCGCGGAAACACCGGTCTCGGCGCAGAGAAGGCCTCCGCACACTGAACCGCAAGGGCTCGGGGTCGGCTCGTCACGCCCGAACCCTTGGCGGACGTAAGCCTCCAACTATTTATCCTAAATCCCGCAGTTGAAAAGCTGGCGAGAGGTGACCTCAGACCATTTTTCAACCCCAGACAACAAGGATAAGCGCGGATGAAAAGGATAGGAGCGTTCAGCAGGAGATGCGTTTGATCTCAAGCTGCGCATATTTGAAATTGAGGAGGAGGGCTCGCTGGTAGAGCTTTCCATTCCGACCGGGCTTGAGCTTGTTGAGCACATTCATGAGTGATGACAGGCTCGCTGCACCGCCCGCCGATGCCTTGGCCCGGCTGCGGGAAGGGTATCATTTGGGCGGTCGGCCCCTTGGCCCGTGAGGAAAGCTACGACCGTTGAGCGGTTTTTGGACACGGCCAGGACTGCGGCGGGGTCGTGATGAGGAATCCGTTTGTCTGATTTCTCCAGGGATTCAGAATTTCACGATGCCCATGATTTCTTCACCGGCCGGGTCTGGAATGTGCTACGATCCGCCCATGTTCACGCCCGAAGTTTTGGAAGCCTCCCTGCGCGACCCGTCGCCAACCCTGCAGGGGTTGATGGCTCTCCTTGAGCCGACGGATGATGATAGCCTGCGCCAATTGGCCTCACGATCCGCAGCGATGACCCGGCGCCATTTCGGGAAAACGATGCGGATTTTTGCTCCGCTTTACCTGTCGAACGAATGCATCAATTCCTGCGCCTACTGCGGATTTTCCCGCGAGAATTCGATTCTCCGTGTGACGCTGGAAATCGAAGAGGTCGCCCGGGAGGCCGAACACCTTGCCGGCCAGGGATTCCGCAATATTCTCCTCGTTGCAGGCGAGCATCCGAAATTTGTATCCGGCGGCTACCTTGAGCGTTGTGTTCGCCGCCTTGCACCGATCATTCCTTCGATCTCAATCGAAGTCGCGCCGATGGAGACAAGCGACTACCTGCCGGTGGTCAACGCAGGCGCCGAGGGGCTGGTTGTTTATCAGGAAACCTACGATCCCGGCACCTATGCCCGGCTGCATTCCGCCGGCCCGAAGAAGGATTTTGCCTGGCGGATGGCCTGTCCGGAACGTGGCGCAGCAGCCGGTTTCCGCCGGATTGGAATCGGCGCGCTCCTCGGTCTGGCACCTTGGCGGGCAGAGGCGCTTGCTCTCGCCGCCCACCTTGAGCACCTGCTCGCGAAATGCTGGAAATCCCACCTCACTCTCAGTCTCCCCCGTCTCCGCCCGGCAGCCGGGGAATTTCAGCCCTCCCACCCGGTCACCGACCGTGAGTTCATTCAGCTCATCCTCGCGCTTCGCATTACCTTTCCACATACCGGGATTGTTCTCAGCACACGCGAACCCTCCAACCTCCGCGATCTTCTGGCCCAGCTCGGCGTCACTCTCATGAGCGCCGGCAGCCACACCGAGCCGGGAGGATACACAGGCCAGGGAACCGAAAACGTTCACCTCACGGTTCGTGGACGCCCGGTCGCCGCCACCGGCTCCGCCGACCCGCAATTTTCCATCTCGGACGACCGGAGTCCCTCGGCCGTCGCAGACCGGTTGCGTCAACTCGGCATGGAACCGGTTTGGAAAGACTGGGATGCCGCAATTCTTCAGGCCGCTTGAATACGATTCTGGTCAACGGTGAAAGTCGCATGACTCCGGCCGGGACTGTGGCCGCGCTCGCGGCGGAATTGGATCCCGCCCCGCAAACGCTCCTCATCGAACACAACGGAGAGGCACTGCTGCGGAACGAATGGGACGCCAGACCCCTCGCCGACGGTGACCGCCTGGAGGTCCTCAAGGTGGCTGCCGGGGGGTAGTGCTTTATCCTAAATCCCGCAGATGGAAAACCAGCGAGGCGTGGCTTCAGACCATTTTACAACCACGGATGACACGGATAGGCACGGATGAAGAGGATAAGAGGGTTCGGTTGGAGATGCGTTTTTCAGTGAGTTCTTCGACCTTGGTGAGGATGGGTACCATTACAGCAGCCGTCATTTCTTTGAAACGTCCCACTCATGAAGCGTCCAACGCGCTTCCCTCCATTTTGCGAAGCAAAATTTTCTAATCCGGCGGCGCTGGCAGGCATTTCTTCCCAAAACCCTTTGCCCGCACCTCCACCCTTAGCACCGGCTCCCACCGGATTAGGCTTTCATGTCGCCGGGCAGGTGGCTGGTTTCAAAGAACTGCTCCATGCGGCGGCGCAAGTCGCTTTGAAAATTCGCGGCCATTTCTTCCAGGATGGCGAGACGTTGCTGCATCAGGGGAGTATTTCCTTCGCGGGCGAGGGCTTCGCGCTCCTCGCGCATTCGGACCTGGAACGCCTGCTCCAGCTCGATCAGGGACTCGATGAAGGCCTTGGCGGCGCGGGAGCGTTCGATGCCCGTGATCAGGGCCTCTTCCAAGGGCTGATTGCGCGTGAGTGAGGCGAGGCCATCCGAAGTGGCTTTGTCCACGTAGCGGCTGTAGTTCGAGAGAAAGGCGAGGTGGTCCTTTTCGAAACGGACCTCGTCGCGGTCGACGAGTGTGTCGTATGGGCCGGGTTTGCTGAAAAATTTGACCACGAGCGGGATCGTGTCGACGAGCAGGAAGAGGCCGATGAGGAGCAGGTATGCGGTAAACGCAAACTTGCCGCCTTCTTCGCCTTTTTCGAACAATGTGTGCAGTGCGAGGGTCTGGGTGAGGAGATCACGGCGGGGTTCGTTGCGCAGGTCGGCGATTCGTTGTTGATGTCCTGCAGCCATCACGGCGAGGTCTTCCTGCAGACGGCGGAGTTCATCCGTTCGCAGCTCGATTTGTTGGTTGATGCCATCGCGGACGACATCCTGCTGCGCCACGAATTTTTGAGCTTGTTCCTCTTCGACCTGGCGCTTCAAGGCCCTCTGGGCCACGAGGTCTTCGCGGGTGAGGGCCTGCTCGGTTTCCTGCAATGCTTCGAATTCGGCGATGAGGCCGGTTTCGGCGGCCGTGACCTCCCGCTGCAAACGCTGGCTTTGGGAAGTGAGGTGATCGATCTCCCCGCTCAGCCGCAACATTTCGGTCCGCCGCCATGCGAGTTGATCGCTCTCCACACTTTTTGCCCGGGGTCCGACTCCGACCAGACCGCTGCGCTGGCCATTGATTTCTCTCTCGTATTCCTTCTGCCAATAATCGAGTTCACCCTGAAGGGCGGTGAGTTGCGGGGAGAGTTCTTCGAGTTGCTTGTTGACCGTTGCCAGCTTGGCCTCGATCGGTTTGCGGGCGATCGTGACCCGGTTTTGGAGTTCGTCTCCCGCCTCTTTTCCGGCTGCAAATTTGGCGGCGGCACGGGCTGCTGCATTGTCTTCGGGCGGGAGCAAAAAGGTGGTCTCGTAGGTCTTTGCCAATTTTTCACGCTGTTCGGTGATCCCCTTTTCGACTGCTGCGATTCGGACCTCCATCTGTTTCTGTTGGGCGGCTCCCTCGGCCTGAACGAGTTCGATCTCGGCCTGCCGGTCCCGTTCCACCTCCGCGTGAATGGTGTCTTTGAACAGCATCAGCGTGAGCGGGTGGGCGATGGTCACGCCCAGAAACATCGCAATCAAAAAGCGGAGACCGAATTGCCCGAATTTTCTGTGCCAGGCGATGTAGGGCCGGTACGAGGCCAGCAGCGCCCGGTCAATCGCAAGGATAATGAAGGCCCAAAGCGTGGCGATCGAATAGATCAGCCATGGCTCCGAGGTCAGCGTGGAAACCGCATACGAAGCGGCCAGAAAAGCAAAGAGGCAGGGAACAAGCACGGTGGCACCAAAGGCCACGTATTTTCGCTGCTCCCAGTTCGGGCATTGGTCCAGGGTGTGGGCACCGGCCCCGGACAACCAAAAGAACATGTGCTTGAACAGGGAGACCATCCGGGAACCATTCTGCCCGCGGAGGCAGATCGCAAGTGAAAACTCCTAATCCGGCGTAGCCGGTGCCAAGAGCGGGTTTGTTGGCAATGGGACCCGTTGAGAAACGTGCTCACTCCGCCGCCGGATTAGAAGTATTTTGCTGCGCAAAATGGAGGGAAACGCTTCGTCGTTTCCCATCATGG
>JBGSSC010000757.1:0-3345 GCA_041737265.1 Terrimicrobiaceae bacterium
GGGATGTTCGAGATCCATGCGGTCGGTTTCCGCGACAGACAGGTAGTGGCGGAAGCCCTCAATCTCATCGAGTGCGACGCGTCCGGCTTCCGTCGGGCGCTTGAGCAGATGATGGAAGACCATGGTGAGAGCGATTCCGGCCACGTAGCACCCGGCAATCCAGGGCGATGCCGACATCACGAGCATCACAGCGCCGAAGACCCAGCCCGCAAAAAACGGGATCGAAAAAATCATGATCGGGATTGCCGCGACTTTCCGCCAACCGGCATACCGCCAGGCAGAGACAATATTCATCGAAAGCATCGCGACGCCTAACGACCAAAATCCCAGCCAGATACAAAGGAAAAAAGCCGCGCCCGGTTCCTTCGCATCGAAAAGCGAGACTGCGAGCGGAACGAGAGTCACAACAAGGCCCACCACCCAGAGGCGGAGGTTTTTGATGAAATAGACCGAGTCGCATTGGGCGGCAACGGCTTTTGCAAGTTCCGTGCGGGCCTTGCGAATCCGCGAGTGGTTGGCCTGTTTGAGAGCGATCCGGCTCGATGTGCCGATCAGATTGGAGAAAAGGGCAAGCGAGGCCGGGCCGGTGGGTTCCTTCTCCCCGCGCAAAACTTCATAGGAACCGCCGAATTCATGAATTTTGACTGCGCCATGCACCGCAAGATCGATGAGAGTCGCCGCCACGGAGCGGTCGTCGAACCTCCCCATCCCCCGCAGATAGCGCACCGCAGCCGGACCGAAATCCTTCGGCGGGGAAAAGCGGGGAATGATGACCCCTCTGGCGGGGTCACGGCCGACTGCCAGCCAGGCGGAAACAAAGTAGATCGCAGCAACAACCAAACCGAGAATGCCAAGGCCCACACCCGGATTATCCTTCGCGAGTGCAATCCATCCGTCGCTTCCCGCAGGCTTCGCAATGAAACCCTTCGGCCACGAGACGGCAATGGTCAGCCCCTCGCCGGGGCTGAGTTCACGGGTGGATTCGAAATAAATCCCTGCCGGCGGCCGTGGCTCCTCGCGCCAATCTTTGCCTTTGTCACCCGGGGCTCCCGTGTAGGCATCGGTGCGGAGAGCACGTGCGCCGGGAGGAAGGTTTACCAGAGCCGAGGCCTTTCCAATCGGGAAGGCCCACCCGTTTCCAGTCACATTCCAATACAACTCGTCAAAGTCCTCGAAGAATCCGAGCTGGCGGCCGGTTCGATAGCGAATGCTGTAGGTGTATTCTCCCGGGGCGAGCAACACATCGGCCTTGCCCAGATAAAGCCGGATGCCGTTGGATTGCGGCTCACGGCGCCAGGCTTCCTCCTTGCCATCCCGTGTGATGGCAAGCACCTCGAAGGGCACACGTTGCTTCAAACCGAGAGGCCCGCTGTAAAGAGTCGGAAAATCCCGATAGATCCCCCTCTTGATCTCGCTTCCATCAGCGCGCACCCGGATCGTCTCGGTCACCTCGAGATCGCCGTTCTTCCGGATATCCAGAACACTCGCGAAGTCGAGAATCGTCTCTTGTGCCGACAGTGTCGGCACAAGGAGAAAAGCAGCGACCAGTGCCAACAATCGGTGGATTCCATGGGTTACTGGCCTCCCAAATAAGGGATTACTGTTCATAGATCGACCTGCGGATTGTTTCGCTCGATCACATTTTCCACTTCAAAAAATTCGCCGGGCGAGAATCCGAATCCGCGCGCGATGAGGTTGCTCGGGAACGATTCGGCGTAGTTGCGAAAATCACGCACACTTCCGTTGTAGTAGCGCCTTGCGTATTGGAGGTCCTCCTCCACGAGCACAAGCTTGGATGTCAGATCGCGGAAATTTTCGGCGGCCTTGAGGTCCGGGTAGTCTTCGGCAAGGGCCAGCAGCCCGCGCATGGCCTCAACCACCCCCGCCTCGCCGCGCTTCGCCGCCACGTCCTGCAAGGTCCGGCTTTCATGCGCGCTGTAAGCCTTCACGCATTCGACAAGAGGAGGAACCAGATCGTGCCGCTTTTTCAGCTGCACATCCACCCCGCTCCATGCCTCCGCCTGCTGATTGCGCAGGGCGACACCGCGGTTGTAAGTGGAGAACACCCACCAGAGCAGACCCGCGAGAACGGCAAAAATCGCGTAGCTCATGGGGTGTTCGGCCGCTTAGTTCTTTTTGGTGTCCTCGAGATTTCCCAAATTCAAAAATGGCACCGCTTCAGAGCCCATCATGCGGGGAAGGATGCCATCCCATTTCTCCACCGTGCGGAGCTGGATGAGCTCGGGGCTCTGCTTGAGCGCTTCGGCCTCGCGCTTGATCGCGTCGGCCCGCGCCTTGGACTGAACCTCGGTCGAGTAGGCTTCGGCATCGGCTGCCAACTGTCGCTCGGTGGCAGCAGCCTCGGCCTGGGTCGTGCGCCGCACTTTTTCATTGCTGGCTTGAAGCGCTTCCTGCTCGGCCTTCACTTTGGCCTCAATGGCACGGTTGAAGTCATCCGAGAAATTGAAGTCGGTGATTGCCACGTTGGCGATGAGGATTGCCCCGTCGAGACCTTTTTCCTTAAGCGTGCTGTTAATGAAAGTTTCCAGGGCCTGCTGGATCTGATTTTTGACGAGTTCCCGTTTCGTGACGAGTTCCTCGGCGGTGAACTTGGCGGTAACCGCCTTCACGCATTCCTGGATGCCGGGTTCGACAATCGCGATAGAGACTTTGCCGAGGGTTCCGACACGCTGGTAGGTGAGCGGAGCCAGCTCGCCCTGCAACGAGTACTGGGTTGTGACCTGGGTGCTCACGGTCTGGAGATCTTTCGAGGCGGCCGTCGCGTTCGCGTTGCTGGCAGTGAGCCGGATGTCCATTTGTTCGACCTGATCAACAAACGGCTTCTTGAAATGCAGGCCTTCGGGCAGCGGCTTTTGCTGAACAGCCCCGAGTGTTCGGATGACTCCGACGTGACCCGCTTCAACGACGACGGTCATACCGCCGATGGCGACGAGCAGGAGAACAAGGATGATGATGATCGGGACGAGGCCCTTGACTGCGGAGTTCATTGGATGTGGTGGAGGACAGTTGACTTGGGAAATCGGACTTTTGCGAGCGCCGCGTATTTGTCGTCGGGGTGGCGGTATCCGGCGGCGCAGGCTGCGACAGTGAAGAAACCGGAATTTTCGATTCCGAGGATGCGGTCGTAGGATGCAGGGTCGATCCCCTCCATCGGGCAGGTGTCGATGCCGAGCAGCGCTGCCGAGGTCATGAAATTGCCAAGGGCGAGATAGACCTGCCGGGCAGCCCAGGCGCGGAGTTCCAACGGGTAGGGAGGGTTTTCGAGAAATCCCGCGATCATCTTTTCCATCCCCGAAAGGGATTCACGGGGAACCCCTCTCACTT
>JBGSSC010000012.1:0-4171 GCA_041737265.1 Terrimicrobiaceae bacterium
GGCATAGGCTTCGACCGAACGGTCGGAGGTGCAGCATTCCCGCATCGTGCGGAGCGCGGGAGCGATCCGGGACAAATCGGAGAGACGACTGGCATGGACCGGTTGGATTTTTTCTCCGCAGTGCCGGATCAGGCGCAACAAGAGAACCAGGCCGATGGCGTCGAGGCTCCTCTCCCACCGGTCAGTGCCAAGCGCCGCGAGGTGACAGGCATCCCGGAGCAGAGCCGGGATCACGGGGTCCCCGTCGAGGTCGAGGCGAACGGGCATTGTGACAAGATCCGACAAAGCGAGGGAGAAATCGGCGAGGGCAGTGTAGTGCATGAGAACCACGTGCAAGGGATGCCGCGGATCGTGGGTGGCCTCATGCTCCATGCCACGCGGAAGGTGAAGGCAGACTCCCGGCCTCAAGCGGTGGCTCCCGGAGCTGATTTTTGCCTGCCCGCGGCCCTGGATAACATAAAAAATCACATCATTCGGAAGCCGGCGCGGAAGCATCCTCCAGTTGGCAAAGCACTCGAACTGCCGGGCCCCGTGCACCTTGCACGCCAAGGAACCCAGCCACGGTTCGAACATCCTTACCGAAGCGGAGTTCTCGGGAAAGTCTTCGACAACCCGTTGGACCTGGGAATACGCGTGCAGGCTGTCAGACTTTTGAAGGGCCGACACGCATTCTTCATTCAAAGTCATGAGAGTATGGTGCTTCCATTTAATTCCGGCAGGCTGCCGGATGATCGAAAAAGACAGACATTGGGTCGTTCTGTCAATCGACTATCCGCATCGGGCATGGGAGGATGGGTGCAGTGAAAGCACGATCTGGTCAGGCGCGCGGTGGTATCCGACGGAGCGGAGCCCCGGGTTCTCCAAAGGGTGGAAGCCTTACGGATCCGGCGTTTCCAACATGGAGCCTGTCTGCGAAAGGAACTCCTCCGGCCCGGGTGGAATGGTGGACCCGGCAACCGCTGGCATTTGTCGGCTCCTGGGAACCGCTCACGTTCCGGAGAAGGGCAGGCTATGCGTATACGGACGAGGAGGAGTTCGTTGCGAACTCGGAATTTTCGGAATCCGCGCTGGCAAGCTTCCAGGAGGCCGGGGCCAATGCCCTGGTGATCCCCTTTGCCAAGGGATTCGGACTCAAGGCGGTCGGACCGGAACTCCGCCAGGAGCAAGATCTTGTCCGGAGGGCGAAACGGCAGGGTCTCAAGACCGGTGCCTATATCCGGGTGGATTATTCGGTGCCGGAGACCCTTCACGCCGACTGCCCGGATGTCGCGGACTGGCTGGCCCGGGGCATGTACGGCCACACCTCCGCCTATTATCCCCAGCAAACGTTCCGGCGGCGACTTTGCCTCCTGCAGCCGGGAGCTGTGAAATGGCTGGAGCGCCTGTTCACGTATGCGTTCCGCGAACTGAAGGCCGATTTCCTTCATTTGGACGGCTTCGGAGGCATCACCACCCGAAGCTGGGACAACTGCCGCTGCGAGCTCTGCCTTAATTCCTACAGAACATGGCTAAGTGAAAGGCTCGTCACTCCCTTGGAGCGTGAGCGGCTTTTTGGTGTTGCCGATTTTAACAGAATTCAAATTCCCGAATTTGAAGTTTCCAAACCACTGCCGGGCGTCATTTCCTCGCCCGACGTGCAGATGTGGTACCGCTATCTGCTCGAGCGGGAGGAGGCGTTTGTCAGGCATACGCGCCGGTTCACCCAAAGGCTGGATCCCGGATTTGCGATCTCCGGAAATTTCGGCTGGATGCGCACAGCCGGTGCCCCCCGGTGGTTCGCACGCAATGTCGAGCGTCTCATCCCGTGGCTTGATGCACTCTGGACCGAGGACTCCGACCACCTGAGCTTTACCGAAGGGCGCATCCGCTCGCGTTTGGGAGTATTCAAAACCGCGCGCGAATATGGCGCTTCCCTGTGCCACTACCACTGGCAATCGGAGGATCCCGAACTCGAAGCCAGCCTTGCATTGTCGCTCGCCGCCAACGGTGGAAGCCTGTCCTGCCTGGGATTCAGCTTCCGCTACCTTGCCCACTACAGCCTCGGCATGGAACCCAAAGCGCGGTTTGCACGATGGATGCTCGAAAACCGCCCGCTGATTGCGGATACCGTTCCCTCGGGTGACATCGCTCTCATCCGGCATACCGACAGCCTTGCGTGGAATGACGGGAAGCCAGCCGACTCCGCCCGCCGGATCGAGCAACTTCTGGTTCGCATGCAGATCCCATGGAGGATGTTTGACGGGATTGACGGGCACAGGCTCGGACAGGTTCAGACTGCAATTCTCCCCGATGCGGAAAGTCTTTCAGACGGCGAAATTGATCTGTTGAACACCTGGGTCCTGAAAGGCGGGCGGCTGCTCATCACCGCGGGAACTGCCACCCACGACGAGAACCGACGCCGGCGTCCGCGGAACGGTCTTCTCGAGCGCGTCGGCAACTTTCCGGTACACCGCAGCGGCCTCTCGCCGGCGCAGGAATGGCTCCATTGGTTTCGAAATGATTTCACGGAGTTTGAAACCCGGGATTCGATTCTGCCGGGTTGGATGCCGGTGATTCACCCCCACGGAAAAGGCGTGCTTGGCCTGTGGCCCGAAATTTCCGCAAGTCGCAAAGGCAAGGGAACCCCGGCCAAAGCCATCGAGACCTTCCTCCGCAAATTGCATGGCCCGATGCGCATTCAGGTGCAGGGACCTCCCTCACTTCTCGTGGATTGCAACCGCCAACCCGCAACGGAGGAGACGCTTATTCATCTCGTTCGCACGGATCCGGGCACCCGCCCGATTTCTGTTTCCATTCGCAACTCCTCGGGTTGGAAGGGATGCCGTGTGCTATCTCCGGACCTCCGTCCTCCGGTTCTTCAAATCAATGGCAAAACCCTCCGTCTCTCACGGCTTGGCCGATATGCCGTCGTTGTATTCCCATCGCCTAATCCGGCGGGTGCCGGTGCCAATGGTGGGGGTGGGGCAAGGAGACCCGGTGAGAAACGCCTGCCGTCGCCGCCGGATTAGAATTTTTTGCTTCGCAAAATGTTGCGCATAATGCGCAGGGCTCAAATCGAAAGGCATTAATGAAAACTAAGGAGACAACCGAAGTCCGGAGCCATCCCCTGCGCAATGTTTCGCTGCCCGGATGGGACGAGCATATCGCGGGGCGGTGGAGTTACCGGCAGCTCGCGGCCGATCCGCTCTGGCATCATGGATGGGTCAGCTTCGACGCCCTTGCTTTCAATACCTCGGACGGTGGGATTTACTGCGGCCTGAATTCCCTCGACGGAGACCTTCTCTATCGCTTCGACCCGGAGAGCGGCGCTTTCACCGGTCTCAACACCCGGATCTGGACCGACCGCTTCGATTCCAAAATCCATAGGTCCCTCCTACTGAACCCGGTGGACGACTGCTTCTATTTTGCAACGTCTCTTCTGCACGATATCGACCAGCAAACGGAAGCCCCCGGTGGAAAGCTGGTGCGCTACGACTGGAAAAACAACACTTACGAAACGCTCGGGATTCCGGTTCCCCATCTCTATGTTCAATCCATCGCCATGGATTCCGGACGGGGCATCCTCTACGGCTTCACCTATCCGGCCGAACTCCTTTTCCGCCATGATTTCTCCACCGGGAAGACACGCACCCTTGGCTATATTGGCAACGCGTGCTTTCTGGCACAACCACACAACGCCGTGGTGGATCGGGACGGATGGCTCTGGGGTACCTGCGCCGAGACCCGCGCATGGGACGAAATTCCGGGACCAGCTCCCATCCGGCTCTTCAAGTACCATCCCGAGGGTGACCGTTTCGTTTGGTTCGAACACGGATTGGCCAGAAAATCCGACCGGGAGCAGATTTCCAATCACCCGGACAGTGATCAAAAAATGCCGGACATGAGCGAATCCCGTCACAAGGAGGATTACGGGTTTTGCGACAGCATGGTCTATGACGGTGGCCGCTATATTTATGCCGGGTCCACGGCCGGAGTGCTTTCCCGCATCGACATTGAGACCGGCGGGGTTGCCAAAGTTGCAACGGTCATGGCTTCGGGCCGGCTGCCGGCGCTGGCCTTGTCCTCCGACGGGACCCTTTTCGGCGGAGGCGGCATGCGCGGAAAGACCGCCCTCTTCCGCTATTGTCCGAAAACGACCAGCCTCACTGTCCGGGGCGGTCTACGTGACCCC
>JBGSSC010000050.1:0-1601 GCA_041737265.1 Terrimicrobiaceae bacterium
GATCCCTCCCGCAGCCCGGAACATCCCGATTGCTGCAAGGATGGCCACAAGAAACGGGATAATCTTCACCGCAACCTGAAAGCCTTCCTTGGCGCCTTCCACAAATTCCTCGTAAACCGGCACGCGGCGCGCCGCTGCATAAATGGGGAAAATCGTAAGAAAAAACGGGATCGCAAGCAGGGACAAAACTTCAACCGCACGGGCAAGCGGGTGCTTCTCCAACCATCCTTCCGGCAGGGAAAAGCTGCCGCCGGCCAGTCCGAGCAAGGCCCGCACATTGCTTGCCAGCGTCTCGAAGGAAGAGGGTGCAAAACTCATCAGGACAAAGACCCCGGCAAACACCGCAAGTGTCACCCAGACAGCCGCAGCCCGCGCGCCACTCATCGGCGGGGGAGGCTCCTCAGCCTCCGCTTCCGCTTCGCAGGTCTCTCTCGCGATGGGAGGGGCAGGAGGCAGTGCGAAGGCGGGAAGGCGCTCGAAGGATTTCACAGCCACAAGGCCCACAAAGGTCGAACAGGCCGTTGCAAAAAGGGCGGTTCCGATGATCGCCGTCGGCTGTACGGAACCCTGGGCCGCGAGGATCGCGACGGCCGTCGCAGGAATGAGTTGAACCGAACTCGTGTTCAACGCGAGGAAGGTGCACATCGCATTCGTGGCTGTCCCGGGACGGGGGTTCAGCGTTTCCAGATCCCGCATCGCCCTGAGGCCGAGCGGGGTTGCGGCGTTGGCCAAACCCAGCATGTTCGCCGCCATGTTCATCACCATCGATCCCATGGCGGGATGTTGCGGCGGAACCTCGGGAAATATCCGCACCAGCACCGGCCTCAACAGGCGTGCAACAATTTGCACCGCCCCCGATTTTTCTGCCAGGCGCATGATTCCCAGCCACAACGCCATCACTCCGGCCAAGGGCAGGGCGAGGTCAATGACCGCCGTCTTGCAGCCCTCAAAGGCCTTTTTCGTGACCTCAGGCAGCTGTCCGGTCACAGCCCCAAGGGCGACTGCGACAAGAATGAGGCCAAGCCAGATCGCGTTGAGCATCCGGCGCCGATCCCTCTAGCGAGGCACTGCCTCAGACCAGGCGAGGCATGTTTGAAAATTTCCGCCGTTCCTTGTTTGCATCTTCAACCCCCAGTGCCTCGCTGAAGACTTTTCGCTGCGAAAAGGCCTACAGATTCCTTGGGGGAAAATGTGAGTATGCAGGGGGAACGCAAAACCTGCCTCAAATGCATCATCTTTTGAAGTTCAAGGAATCTGCGGGACTTCGACTTTCCGATAGCCGGAAGGCACTTTGAATTCCGAGTCTTTGAGCGGGTCGCGGTTGATGCCGACAACCGTAATGGTCACCCGGCCCTGGGGGCCGCCTGAAACGGAAGTGCGGACGGGAAAGCCATCGATGGTCATACCTTCCGTGGCGGCAGCGGCCGGGTTCATGGAAGCCCCGAGGCGCGAGAGTTGGGAGATGATGTCCGAGCCTTCGGGGATTTCCTTGGTGATCCAGAGCTCCATGGTCTGACTGCCATTTTCAACCAGGTATTCCTCGCACTGGAAGCCGCTGATTTTTTCCGTTCGCCCGGAGGGTTTCGGGGGCTTTGGGTTGG
>JBGSSC010000059.1:0-2374 GCA_041737265.1 Terrimicrobiaceae bacterium
TTTAAACCGCTCTAAAAAAATCGGGCACCTCGGCGATGTGCCCCTACCAATATTTCGGCAGGGATGGCTCACCGCTACAGCCGATATGGCCTGCGAGCTCGCTCTCAAACTCTTGGCGTGCTTGGCGATCTTTGCGCGAAACCCCTTCTTCCTGTGCTCCAACCGCGCCCGGTGTCGCCGTGACATCCGGCCCGTGATCGCCCATACTCCCAACCGGGGCACTACCTCAGATCTGCCAAGAAATGTTTAAAAACTTCCACCCTCTTCCAGACAAGCTGCTAAACTTCCGCTTCGCGGAAGAGGAGCCACCATTTTATCACGATGTTCCGGCACGAAGTGCCGTTGCAGCAGGCTGTCTGGCGCAGGAAGGCCACAGTGGAACACATTTTTTTGCCAACATCCCACTCGGACTGGAAAATCCGACAGCCTGCTAGAGCCATGCAAAAAGCCGACTTTGAACTGCCGTCCGAGGACTCTCCGGATACGCCATTCGACGTGTCGTTACGTCCGCCGATTTTTGAGGAATTTGCAGGTCAACCGAAGACGGTGGAGCGATTGAAGCTTCTGGTGGAGGCTGCCACCAGGCGGGGCGAAGCGCTCCAGCACATTCTTCTCAGCGGACCGCCGGGTCTCGGGAAGACGACGCTCGCCTACATCATCGGAAATGCCATGGGCGTCGAGGTGAAAACCACCAGCGGCCCAATGATCGAGAAAGCGGGGGATCTTGCGGGGCTGCTCACAAACATGACCCCGGGCACGGTGCTCTTCATCGACGAAATCCACCGCCTGCAACCGGCAATTGAGGAATACCTCTACCCGGCCATGGAGGATTTCAAGTTGGATATTGTTATCGACCAGGGGCCAAGCGCCCGCAGCGTGCGGCTGAACCTTTCCAAGTTCACCCTCGTGGGAGCCACAACCCGGGCCGGGATGATCAGCGCGCCGCTGCGCTCGCGATTCGGAATGAATTGCCGGCTGGACTACTACGAGGCGGAGGACCTTCACGACATTGTCGAACGCAGCGCGGGGTTGCTGGGTGTTCAAATCGTCGATGGTGGCGCGGGCGAAATTGCCCGCAGGTCCCGCGGCACCCCCCGCATCGCCAACAACCTGCTCCGGTGGGTGCGCGACTACGCCCAGGTGCGCGGCGACGGGATTATCACTCCCGCACTCGCTGCCGCCGCTCTGGAAATGCTTGAGATCGACGAGGACGGCTTCGACGAAATGGACAAGCGCATCATCGAAGGCATCATCAACCTCTTCGGCGGAGGTCCCGTGGGTCTTTCCTCCCTCGCAGTCGCCATCGGCGAGGAGTCCGGAACTCTCGAGGAAGTCCATGAGCCCTACCTGATCATGAAGGGATACATCAAGCGCACCTCCCAAGGCCGTGTCGCCATGGCAAGGGCCTACCGCAAAATCGGGTTGGAACCTCCCCGGGAAGCTCCACAGGAGGAGCTCTTTTAGCCCAGTAGAATAAAATCTTCTTAGCTAAATCCAATTCTCACAGGAACGTGTCTTCGAAGAGGCTGTTGGCCCAGTCGAACATATCGATGTAATTCTCCGCGCTTGGAGCTTTGGCCTCGCCAAATGAGGCATCGACCCTCTTCATTGCCTTGGTAGCTGCATCATACTGGTAGCTGGCTGTAAGCCATGAGGCAGTCCTCGAAGTGATCGGGCTATAGCATGCAGACATCGTCACCGGGACGGGGTCCGGGGCTTGGCCTTCTATCGCGCGCAAAATAGCATCCGCACAAACTTTCGCCTGGGCATTGGCCATCGTGCCGGACTTCGGCTGCGCCGTGGCCTGTGAGTCGCCGATGACATGGATATCCGGATAGCGAATGGATCCGTAGCTGAGTGGATCCACAGGTGCCCAACGCGCCCCGGCATCTAAAAGGCCTGCGGAAGAAACCAGTGCGCCAGCCTTCATGTCCGGGAGATAGTTCGCAACCTGACCGGAAATATTTCCCAGGCTTGTCACGAAAGTCTTTGACGCGGAATTGACCGAAAAGACCGTGCAGTTGGGCTTGTATTCCACAATTCCTTTGAATGTCTTCGAGAAGGCATTTCCAAAACCCACCGGCTCGGCTGTGATCCCGGGATTCGCGTCACAGACGATGACTTTTCCGCCGAGTTTCTTGCGCTTGATATAATCGGCTATAACGCACGCGCGTTCATAGGGTCCGGGCGGGCAGCGATAGGGAGCTTTCGGAATGTTCATCAGGAAGACGCCGCGTTTCTTCAGTCCTGCCACCTGGCTCTTGAGCAGAGTCGTCTGAGGTCCTGCAACCCAGGCATGCGGGGTGAGAGTGGCATCGTAGTTGCCAGCGGGAGTCACGAAGTCAATACCCGGTGCCAAAATCAGATGATCGTA
>JBGSSC010000122.1:0-3858 GCA_041737265.1 Terrimicrobiaceae bacterium
TCTTCAAGCAAGGCCAAAGCGAGTGGTGTTGCGCAAGCCCGGAGGAAAGTAAGCGCGGCGATCCAGTTTGGTGCGAGGCGCTGGCATTTGGAGGGATGGCGGGGGTCGTCATCGGAAAACCCAACCTCGCGGGTCCTGATCGCTTCAAGCAAGCGTGGCTCCGCCTCGGATTCCCCGAGCGTGGAAAGAATGACGCACGCCCTCCAGGAAGTTGCGGCGTCCCTATCGAGCAGCGCGAGCAGCCCAGGTTTTGCCATCGAGCCGGCGAGTGACAGAAGATACATATGCGGGCCGAATCCCTCGCAGGTCGCCCCAAGAAGCGAATCGAGAGATTCACAGGGCAACACGAAATCGCCTTGAGCTACGTCGTAGCCAAAAGTTCCTGCTTCGACTTCGTCAAGGGCACCGGTGGCGGCAAGGCGCTTGTGAAGCCAGGACAAAGGCACCGCACCCGAGTCCATTCCGAATAGCGCCACAAAAGCAGCAGCGAGCCCGGCGACCTCTCCCACCCGCTGCATGTCACGCTGCATACGGAAAGATTGGTGCGCTTCGGGAGTCGCCCCCAGCGCCCGGCAACCCAAAAAAACATTGGAGAGGCCCTTGGGTAGCAGAGAGCGGTAAGGAATTTCGCATGCCGTCCGCACCCTCCAATTCCGGCACCCCCAAATCCAAAATGCAATTTCCTGGGGCTCGAACTCAAAATCCACGGCATGAGTATCAAGGTGGCAGGCGGTGCAGCCCACAGAATCCTCAAATCGGGCCCGCCGCACGAGATCCGCAACGGTGAGGAGGTATTCGGTTTCAATATGCCGGGACTGCCTTGTTCCGACCAAGGGAGCGATGGAGGTCGGGTGTTGCCCGGAGGTAAAAACCTCCGATTCATAATGCTTCAAACCCAGCAGACGCGCACGGGTCAGGTCTTCCGCATCGGTCGCATCAGCATAGCCGGCATCAAAATTCACAATTCGAAGAAAGAGTTCCCCGGAACGCCGACTGAAGCGACCGGAAGCCTGCGAGAAAGCCGAGCTCACCCCGTCGAGGCGGTTGCTCGATTTCCATGAGGCTCCGGCACGAACGGCAAGGTCTCCGTCCCCGGTGGCGTCCACCCATGCCTTGGCTTCCAATCCAAAATGGTGTTGCGGTGTGAAAATTTCCGCGTGTCCTGGCGTCTGCGAAGTTCCCGAAGAGAAGACATTCCCGAGCAGGGATTCGTAGGATGTTGTGACCCCCGCCCCGTTAAGGAGACTGCCAAGCACCGCGCCTTTCGCCAAGGGGTGGAAACCCGCGATTTGCTTGCGGGCACCAAAGAGCGGCATCACCTCCGAGATGCGCTTATCAACCTCGCTTTGAAGGCCTCCCTGAACTCCAAAGTAATAGAGGTGGATGCCGCCAAGGGTTCCGATTCCGCCCGGAAGCGGCATCATGTCGAAAGCAAAAACCCTTGCGCCTTCACGTGCGGCGGCAAGAGCCGCAATTGCCCCTCCGGTTCCGAGGCCTGCCACGGCCACATCGCAGGTGATACTTTTTTCTGTTGGGGCCTCATGCTTGTCTCCAGAGTCGGACAAACAAAACTCCAACCCGGCGTGCGCAGCCCGCACTCCCAGATCAAAGAGCCCGCCCACATCGCCCAAATTCCCGCCGGCAACCTGCAAATTTTTGGGGAGCGACCCCGCGTCCACGGGCTTGCCTCCGAGGGGGATTGAGACCACGGAGGCGTGACTTACCACCGCCCCCTCTAAAGGCAGCGAACTCCTGGCAAAGGCAAGCACCTCGAGCATGCGGCCCAATGCCCCCGGCTCTTTGGTTTGGAAACGCAGCGATGTCTCGTCCTCCCAGAGCGTCGATCCAAACCGCGCGGCGGTGACTCCCTCAAGAGGGCATTCCACCGATACCGCTGCCTCATTTCTTTCCAAGGGATGTTTGAAAAAAATGGCGTGTTCGTGGGTCTGCGGGCAAATCGCCGGGAGGCCGGGCCGCACCATCCTTGCAAGATTTGCCCCGCTCGAGGCATCCAGCCAGCGGTTGCCGACAATCCGGCGGGCACCGCTTTTGGTAAAAAACCCGACTGCCGCCATGAGGTTTTCCGCAGACTCCCAGAAGCAGGGAGTCGCACAAAGGAGGAACCGGATGCCAAGGGTGCGTGCGAATCCTCCTGCGACAACCTCTGCGCACGCCCCATCCACATGGTCCTCACGCCATGCCCCGCGCTCTGCAAGCAAAGCGCGGAATCGCAGCCACTCGGGACTTTCTCCACCGGAAGCAGATTCCAGGAACGACCAGGAACATTCTCTCAGAAATGTGAAATTGGGAGAGACCAGCAGAACCGAGCGTCCCATCTCCCGCTGCGCAACCGCCGCACCGAACGCCCGCACCCCGTCTCCGTAAACCACGCAATCAAATACCTCCTCCAACATTCTCTAACCCTACCATGTCAACGCCCTCCCGCCCCATCGAGCGGAGGCTCTATCTGATGGAAAAAAGGCCTATTCTCCGGCTTCTTCCCCGCAACGAGAGCCCTTTTTGTCCAAGCTTTTAGCCTCTGCCTGCATGGTCGAAGGGCAGCCGGTTTGATAAAGTGACACGGTGAAAAACCTCATCGTTGTTTTCCTTATCACAATGACATCCACTCTTCCGACTATTACCAATGCGATGGCCGACGATCGACCGGTCGCCGTTGCGGGTTACCAGACGGGGGAATATTTTCTGAACACCCTGCTTCCCGCTGCAGGAGCCACACCCGAGGATCGGCGTCCCCAACCCCCTCTGCCGGGCGAATACTCCCAATATTCCGCAGTGATTTGGGACGATCAAATCGAGGATCCGAACGCCTTGGATTCTGCCGTGCTGTGGGAAACCCCCGAGGCAGTCGAACAGGTTACCGATTATGTGAAGTCCGGAGGACGGATCGTTCTGACCGGTTCCGGGATCCCTGTATCCACCAAACAAATCCGAAAACTTGGGGCGGCTTTGGATTTGATCGGGGTAACCGGTGTGCCAAGGTCCGCGGTTCGCGGAAAAGTAAAAATCCTCGTGCCGGACGACCCAATCTTCGAGGGCCTTTCCATTCCCGAGGATGGCTTTGAATGGTGCGGTGAACATGGAAAACCGGTTTCGGGAGTCACAACCGCCAAGGTTCTTGCAACGGCAAAGGATGATGGGGGGAATGACGTGCCATTCATCACGCTCGCCGGGCATGGCGACGGAAAAGTTTACTGGGTAGGAATTTCTCCCTTCCGACTCCACCGCTCAGGCGCGCCCTCAGCGGATAAAGAGGCTTTTGACCGGGTTTTGATGCGCATGATCGGGCGAGATCTTCCGGTAACCCCCGCGTCCTCACCCTCGTCCGCGTATCCGAAGGAGGGTCCCAATGGCTGGGGGTTGATCCCGCTTGGCGAGAGCCGTCCCTTTCCCGAAATCACCAGGCAGGAGCGCCCGGACCCCGATATCCGGCGTCGGAGTGAAGCCCGACCGCCTGGCGAGCCTGTAGTGCTTGCGCAGGGTGGGATAGCAACGGCCTTCCTCGTGGTGGCAGACGATGCACCTGCCTCCACAAGGGATGCGGCACAGTTTCTTAAGAACACTCTCCAAACAATCACCGGCGCGGATTTCCCCATCGTGTCGGCCTCTTCAGTGGTCATCGAGGATGGTGGACACGTGGTGTGTGCCGACCTGCCCGATAAAGTCTCGGCAATTGTGGTGGGCGAATCGGAGATCTCCCGCCAAATCGGAATCACCGCCTCGGATTTGCCCGAGGAGGGATTTCGCTTCGAGACCCGCGGCAATGCGCTTGTTTTTGTCGGACGCGATTCCAACCCGAAGGGCCTGGAAACCTTCGGCACCCGCTTTGGAATTATCGAT
>JBGSSC010000501.1:0-1811 GCA_041737265.1 Terrimicrobiaceae bacterium
AAATCGATGACTTTGATTCCTGTCTCAAGGACCTGCGCCTTCGTATCCTGATCGATGAGCGGGGGAGATGGCCGGTGAATCGGGTAGCGCTTGGTGAAGGGCACCGGGCCGCGTTCGTCGGTCGGATCGCCCACCACGTTGAAGATCCGGCCGAGCACTCCTTCGCCAACCGGAACGGAGATCGGTGCGGCGGTGTTGGTAACTTCCATGCCGCGTTTGAGACCCTCGGTGGAACTCATCGCGACCGAGCGCACCCAGCTTTCCCCGAGATGTTGCTGAACCTCAAGGGTCAGCTTTTGTGTTTTGCCACCGACTGTGAACTCGATTTCGAGGGCGTCGTAGATGGATGGAAGCTTTCCGTGAATGGTGTCGAATTCGACATCAACAACGGGGCCGATAATTTGGACGATTTTGCCTTTGGTGCTCATAGCTTGATTGGTTCCTTGCTCAGGAAAGCGCCATCTGTGCGGTGGCGATCTCGAGAATTTCTTTGGTGATGCTGGCCTGACGGGCCTTGTTGTATTCGAGGGTCAAATCCTTCACCAACTGCTTCGCGTTGTCGGTGGCGCTCTTCATTGCGACCATGCGCGCGCTGTGCTCGGAAGCACGGGTGCCCAGCAGCATCTGAAACAACGAGAAATGCACGGCGTAGGGCAGGATTGCGTCCAGGACGGAATAGGGATCCGGCTCGATGAGAAGATCTGCGGCGTGCTCGGCCGGCTTTTCAGCGGAGGCAGCTGCGGCTTTGTCCTGGTTTCCTGAATCCATCAGTCCCGCCTCGGCGAGGCTTGTGATCGGCAGGAGGGGAAAAGCGGTGGGAACCTGACTGAGAGTGTTTACAAACCGCGGGAAAAGCACGGTAACCCTGCCAGCCTCCCCCGAGAGGAAGCGCTCGATGGCAAATTTCGAGACCGGCTTGGAATCGAGGGCAGTGGGGGTGTCCTGAAGGGGAAACTCTGCCACGAGGTTGCGCCCGGAGCGTGCGAGAAACTGGGTTCCTTTGCGCCCGACGGAGACAAAATCGGTGGAATCCTTGTCGTAATGGGAGGCTTCGCGGAAAAGGTTGGTGTTCATCCCCCCGCAAAGGCCCTTGTCGCTGCTGAGGAGGATCACCAGCTCCCGACCGGGTTTGTCCCGTTCGAGCAGCGGGTGCAGTCCGCTCTCAACATGGTCACGCAACGAGACAATCACCCGGTTCATGAGGATCGCATAAGGGCGCCCGTTGAGGGCGGCCTGCTGCGCCTTGCGCATCTTCGAGGCGGCAACCATCTGCATCGCCTTCGTGATTTGCGAAGTGTTTTTGACCGACTTGATGCGTCGGCGGATGTCTCGGAGTGAGGCCATTGCTTACTTGTTGAATTGCTTGAATTCATCGAGGGCCGCCCCGAGTTCCTTCTCGATCTCTTCGTCAAATTGCTTTTTGGCGAGGAGCTTTTTCAAGACGTCTTCTTTCCGGGTGGAGAGGAAGTCCTGCATCTTGTTCTGATAATCCTTCAGGTTGTCGACCGCCGTGGTGTCGAAATAACCTTTCTGCATGGCCCAGATGATCGCGGCCTGGAGCTCGACACCCATAGGGCGGTATTGCTGCTGTTTGAAGAGTTCCACGATGCGGGCACCGCGGTCGAGTTGGGCCTTGGTTTTGGCATCCAGGTCGCTCCCGAACTGTGCGAAGGCCGCCAGTTCGCGGAACTGCGCAAGATCCCCTTTGATTTTTCCGGCAACTTGCTTCATCGCCTTGATCTGTGCCGCCGAGCCGACGCGGGAAACCGAGAGGCCGACCGAAATGGCTGGCCGCACACCCTGATAAAAGA
>JBGSSC010000170.1:0-6069 GCA_041737265.1 Terrimicrobiaceae bacterium
CAATGGCAAAGGACCTTGAGGAAGCCCGCCGGATTGTTGAGGTGGTTTCTTCCTCAGGCATTCCTTTCTGCCTGGGTCACAACCGGCGATGCTCGCCGGCGATGGTCGATGCCCAGCGGATCTTTGCCCGGCACATGCAGGCACCGGCTCCCTGCCTCTGGAGATTCGCCCGGGAACCCCGGGTGCCACTCGATCACGAATCGGGTCAGGCCGCACTCTCGATCCGGATCAACGACGATTGGTGGAGCTGGAAAGGCGTGCACCTTCAAGGTCAAAACTCTGAGATCGGATTGCTCATCTCGGAGAACACCCACTTTGCCGACATTGCCTGCTGGTTTTTGGGCACCCGCCCGGTCGATGTGACCACCGTGCAAACCGGCTTGGTTAATCACGTCGTAACGATTCGCTTTGAGGAAGGGCACATGGCCTCGATTGTATCCTGCGGCAATGGCACTTTCGGCTATCCCAAGGAACTCTACGAAGCCATGGGAAATGGAGGCATCGTTGTCGTCGATGGAATGCTCGAAGTGCGTACGGCAGGGATCGAAGGTGCCGCCTCCGTGACACGTTACGAACCACTTGGGGACCGCCACCCGCATCTCGGCGAGAGCGGGGGACTGCATGGCTGGCTCGAAAAAAAGCATGCTGCATGTCTCGAGGCGGCGTTGGAGCAAAATCCGCTGCGCCAGTTTGCCGCCGAACCCGATAAGGGCCATGCCCGCATGCTTGGTGAATTCCTCCGCGAGATCCGTGGGGAACGACCTCCTGTGAGTCCTGCGGCGGATGCTCTCCGGGCTCTCGAAATCTGCATAGCCTCGGCCATCTCGAAACGCGAGGGCCGCACCGTATCAATCGCCGAAATTTGACACCCGCCCCGAATTCCTGCTTCCCACCTCATACTCCATGGGTGGAGGGTTCCGCATCGTCAGAACCGTGAATCCCGGGAAACGACCACGCTTTCCCCTCCATTTTGCGAAGCAAAATTTTTCTAATCCGGCGGCGGCGGCACCCTTTTCTCACCGGGTCCCCTTGCCAACAAACCCGCCCTTGGCACCGGCTCCCGCCGGATTAGGAGATCTCTACAAGCCGGAATCCGGCTCTGTCGGCGTTGCCGAAATTCGGTCCGACCGCATCTCTGTGCAATGCCCCCAACGAAAGATGTTTCCTCCGGAGGAGAGACATGAGATCCGGGCCTCCGCACTTCCCGGCAGATTCCAAACGCAGACTTCCGGCGATTAATATCCGCAGCCTGTAAAACGGCAGGTAGTGATCCGCCTCCAGCCTGCTCCGACAATTGAGAAACAGGTTCAACGCCTGCTCCCAATCTTCTCCGCTCAGCAGCAGCCCCCATAAATCCAATAGTTCATCCCAGCTGTCCCTCGGGCACTCCTCAAAAAGCTGCTCCACAATTTGCGCTGCGGCACGACGCCAGCCGGGCTTGTTCCCCCGGGACGAGAATGGACTTCGGTTCATGACCCTTGGAATATCGCGAATTGAGACTGATTCGCAAGTGGCGATTCGGGTTTTGTTCAAAAAACTTTAAAAAATTTGCTTGAAGCCTTTGTGAGACAGGGATAATTCTGACGACGCCATGAAAAAGCATGCCTTAATCGCAGCCATAACGGCCCTCTCCGCGATCGCGCTTCCAAGCGCTTTTGCCGGTTCAGGGAAAACCTTCAAAGAACCAGTTCCAGTTGAGACCACAGAGCTCTTCCGGGATACGGAATTCCAAGTTGATGCCTTCTATCATCAATTTTTCGGAAAATCCGGTCACCACATCATCAATACCGGTGCCGGTGGTGGTTTCGGATTCAACTACATCTTTGCCCGCTACTTCGGTATCGGCATTGAGAACTTCTGGACCGCGAACAACCCGGCGACCTACCACCTCGGTGGCGTTGGTATCCTTCGCTATCCGATTGATGCCCTTCACATCGCTCCTTACGCCCTCATCGGCGGCGGCGCGGGTCTTGGGAACACATCCTACGGATACTTCAACCTCGGTGGCGGCCTTGAAGTTCGCTTCACCCCCAACATCGGCACCTTCGTGGACAGCCGTTGGTATGTTGGTGATCCGACCCGTGGAGCCGACCTACGTGCCGGTCTTCGCTTGAGCTTCTAACCCATAACCTATTCAACCGGAAAAGGCGGCAGGCAACTGCCGCCTTTTTTGTTGCCCCGATCCGGCGGGGGCCGGTGCCAAGAGCGGGTTTGTTGGCAAGGGGACCCGATGAAAATATCCTCCGTCGCCGCCGGATTAGTAAAGGCACTGCATTGTTTCCGGAAGTCTTGCGTTTTTTGCGAAGGACTTTACCGGAAATGGACAAGTCTGGCAGTGAGAAATGCCCCATTTCACCGGGCCTCCTTCCTGACCACCCCACCTACGCCGGATAAGAAAGAATGAGGGATGATGCCGCAGCTGCATCGGGCACGATATGATCCGGCTGTGAGTCCCTATGCTGCTCGCCGTAGCCTGTGAGAACGAGAATTGTGCGGCATCCGGCTGCCTTGCCGCAAGCGATGTCGGAGGTCTTATCCCCAACGAACCAGGAGATCGCCGGGTCGATTCCAAGGTCCCGACCGGCCTCCTCGATCATTCCGGTTTCTGGTTTCCTGCGGCGGGTCTTCTGCTCGGGCGTGTCGGGGCAGAAGTAGGCAGCCTCGGTGCGAAAGCCGAGCTGGCGGAAGAGTTCCTCGTTGACGGCTTCGTAATCGGTCTGGGAAAAATATCCGCGGCCGATGCCGCTTTGATTGGTGAGGATAACGTTCAACCATCCGGCTTCTGCAAGCTTTTGGAGACCCGGGCCCGCATGAGGGATGGCGCGAACACGGGATGGCGAGCCGCAATAATCCACCTCTTCCATGAGTGTTCCATCCCTGTCCCAAAAAACCGCCCGTTTGGCGGGGCTGCCACCCGAGCTCGAACCCTTGAGCGGTGAAATTCGATGCGCTTGAGTCAAATTTTCGCTTTCCGCCTTATTTCAACTTCCTCATGGAATCCAAAGGACTTTTCGAACCGAAAAGTCTTCAGCGAGGCACCGGGAATTGGAGCTGTAAACAGTGGAGGCCAAAAGGTTGTGAGCATGAAATGCTTGGCATTGGCGGAAATTTCAATTTGCTGAGTCTGAGCCTGCCCCACGTTCCATGGCAGCGAGCAGTTCGGCAGGGCAGAGTGTGGCGGTTCCGAGCTTTCCGACGACGACGCCGGCGGCGTGGTTGGAAACCTCGGCCGCTTCCGCGAGTGAGGCCCCTGCGCAAAGCGCGAGAGTAAAAAGAGCTATGGCCGTGTCTCCGGCGCCGGAGACGTCGAAAACCTCCCGTGCACGGGTTGGAGTGTGGTAAGGAGCCGCTCCCTGCTCCACCAAGAGCATGCCATGCTCGCCCAGAGTGATAAGCACGGCGCCGACACCCTGGGCTTCGATGAGGCGCCGGGCGGTCTCAAGCAAGGGAGCATCTTCCAAAGGCGATTCCATCGCGCCGGGGTCCGGCAGCCCAGCCATGGCGAAAGCCTCGCCGCGGTTTGGCTTCAAAACACTCACGCCTTTCCAGATGAGCGGATTGTTGGGGTTGGGGTCCGCAGTGACAATTTTCCGGTCCTTCAGGGCGAGTCCGGAAACAAATTCCACGAAGTCCTGATCAAGGAGTCCCTTTCCGTAATCCTCGAAAATAATGCCATCCACCTCGTGGATCAGAGATGCGATCCTTTGGCGGGCAGTGGTTTTGGCGGTTTCGGCAGCGGGTCCCCGGCGCTCGCGGTCCACCCGTACGACCTGTTGGTGCCGGGCAACGATCCGCGTCTTGACGGTGGTCGGGTGGTCGGCATCGGCGACGAGCCCCCTCGTAGCGATATTCTCCGCCTCAAGGAGTTGGGTGAGTGCGGTGGCGGCAGGATCCGCGCCGGTCAGCCCGCAAAGCTCCACGGCGGAGCAAAACGGGCGCAGGTTGCGGGCGACATTGGCAGCTCCTCCGGGGTATCGGGACTCCCCTTGAACCTCAACAACCGGCACGGGAGCCTCCGGCGAGATGCGGGAAACCCGCCCCCACACAAACTCATCGAGCATGACATCGCCCACGACCAGCAGGCGGAGGCCGGCAGCCTTTTCAAGAAGTTGTTGAAATCGGGAGGCATTCATCGCAGGATGAGGAGTCTTTTACAGGGGGAGCCCTCCCCCGCGAAGTCCAAAATGCTTATGCTCCAACGTCTGCTGACGACCGCCTTCGCCCTTTTTGTGGTGGCCACTGCCCGAGGGCAGGCTGCGCCCACGCAAATTGACCTCTCCAAGTTTCCCGCCGCGGCGGTGGATGATGTCGTGGTGCCCGTGCCGAGTGAGATCTTCATCGTTCTCGACAAGCTGGGATCGCCCAACTGGCTTGCCGAGCTGCCCGAGTCCACCGGGAAGAGTTCCGGCAACCGCGCTCAGGTCGCACTCCTGCTGGGGACGGTAATTGCCGATGGCTTCATCGCGGTCCAGGCCCAGGCACCCGGCCGGGTAAAAGATATCGGCCAACAGGTCCTCACGCTGGCAGATGCAATCAATGTCCGCAAAGCCGTGATCGCCCGGAGCAAGAGCATCACGGAAAAGGCTGATGCCAAAGATTGGCCCGGAGTGCGCAGGGAATTTGACGGAGCCTTGCAGGATGTCAGTGGAGCCATGGAGGAGCTTGGCGATCACGATCTTGCCCAGCTTGTGAGTGTGGGCGGATGGGTGCGTGGCACGCAGGTGCTGACCTCGGTGGTGTCAAAAAATTATTCGCCCGAGGGTGCGGAGCTTCTGAATCAGCCGAAATTGTTGGACTATTTCACATCGCAAATGGACGGCCTGGGCAATCCCCGCCTGAAAAAAGAAGCACTCGTTTCAAAGGTCCGGAAGCTTCTCAAGGACATCCGACCCATCATCAGCAAGGCCGAAACCTCTCCCACATCCGCAGACAATGTTAAAAAAATCAACCGCCTGACCGCCGAGACGGTGGAGGCCATCACTTCGGGAGAGGGCTGACCCATGAAACTCCAAGCCCACATTTTTGCGGCAGCCGTTGCCGCGGTGATCCTTGCGCCACGCGCCGGGGCGACGGTCGATGATGCCCTCTCCTTCGCCTACGAGGCGGCCACCCCCTATGTGAAGCAGGGCTTTGTAGTTCGCGAAGATGCATGGGGCGGGGATCTGGGCCTCAAGGATCAAAAAGCGGTGACTGCACAGCTTTTCAAGGGCAACGAATACTGGTTTCTGACCGGCACGGACGTGCGCGGTGCAGAGGTGACGGTGAGTGTTTACGATTCCTCGGGCAAGTTGGCGCAGGCCGAAGCCTGGCAACGCGGTCGCTTCTCCGGTGCCCGGGTCGTGCCGGCGCAAACCGGCACCTACTACGCAATCATCACGGTCCACAAGTCTCCCAAGGAACGCACTCCCTGGGCTCTTGTCTACGGCTATCGCTGATCCGGAGATCAACCCGGTTAATCCATGGAATCCGTCACTCTCGAGTTCGACAACGCGCGCGCCGCCACTGCGCTTTATGGGGGAGATCAGAAGCTCCTTCAGGAACTGGAAGCCCGGTTCGACGTGCGGGTAACATCGCGTGACGGTTGGCTCAAGATCGAGGGCGAGCCCGATGGGCTGCGTCAGGCCAAGAGGGTTTTCGAGCAACTTGAAGAGGCCGGCAAAAAAGGGGTCTCCATCCGGAGACATGAATTCCGGTATGCAATGGATGCGGCTGCGGGGGACGGCAAGGGGGACCTCTCCCAACTGCTCGAACAGCGCATCCAGGTCTCACCGAGGAAGCCTGCCATCATTCCCAAGACAGCGGGCCAGAATGCCTACATCCGCGCCATCAATACGCACGACATCACCTTTGGCATCGGGCCTGCCGGCACCGGTAAGACGTATCTTGCGGTCGCGATGGCCGTCGCCGCATTCAAGGCCGAGAAGGTTTCCCGCATTGTGCTCACGCGGCCGGCGGTCGAGGCCGGAGAAGCGCTCGGGTTCCTGCCGGGGGACCTTCAGGAAAAAATTCTCCCGTATCTGCGTCCGCTCTACGATGCGCTTTACGACATGGTGGATGTCGAGGAGATCC
>JBGSSC010000193.1:0-3095 GCA_041737265.1 Terrimicrobiaceae bacterium
GTGAGACATGATGCCGAGACGCCGTGGCACAGCCACTTGCTGGAGCGACAGCCCGTCGTGCTCGTTGGAGCGCCGCGTTGGAAAGAAAAGCGTCTGCGCTTTCCACGCGATTTCAACGAGGTTCCCATGGTGCTGCCGACTCTGGAGAGCCAGATGCGGGTGGAGTTCGACCGACGGCTCGCGGCGGGGGGTGTGCGGCCCCGGCTGCTGGCGGAAGTCGATGACATGGCCATGCTGCGCCTCATGGCGCGGGAGGAGGGGGGCCTGGCACTGGTACCGCAAGTGGTGGTTCAAGGGGAACTCAAGCGCGGAGAACTCATCATCACCCACCGCATCGCCGGCCTGGAGGAAACCTTCCACGCCGTTACTCCCATTCGCCGCCACCCCCACCTCCTTGTCACAGACCTCATAAAACGGTTCCCCGCCGCCAGTGGTCAGCGCCGGGAGTGATCTGCTTCAGGAGAGAGCCCAGCAGGAAGACTGCGACCCAGACGCTGGTATCAACGAGGGTTCCCGGCATGACTCAAAGATTCCTCCGCGTTGGCTTGTTCCATCGCGGCAAGGGACTCCGCAAGCCTCACTTTTCTGGCGCGAGGGGTTCCAAGTGTCCGAGCTATAGCCATACCTGTACGCGGATCGATCACGTGGGGCAACCCGCCCCCGGAGGGAGACTTCGCAGGAGGATTCTCCAGCCCTCTTTCCAGCAGCTCAGACACAATGTCCTTGAGCTTGCGGCCTTCGGAAGCGGCCCGGATCTTCACGCGACGCATGAGCGGATCAGGCAGATCAAGGGTGATTTTCACAAAAACAGAATCCGAGCTTTATGGTTTTCTGTCAAATTGGTAAGGGTTGGGCCTGCGGATGCAGCAACATGCCTGCGCCTCAGCTTGCGAAGCAAAATTTCCAAATCCGGCGGTAATGGCGACTGTATCCTTCCGGGTCTCCTTGCCCCCCCACCCTCACGACCGGATGTCACGCCTACGGCTCCGCAGCATTGTTCGTGAGAACTCGGGGGGAGAATCCGCATCTGCATGGTTCATCACAGCCGGCATAGTTTTTCGCGGACTGAAAAGCTGGCCAAAGCTCGGCTGAATAAGTAAAGGGCTCCAGCCGTTAATGGATCAGTACGATGGAATCTGAGCACCAACGCCCGCATCACGCCTCCGGCAAGCGGCTGCTTCAGCTCGATGGATTGAGGGCGCTCGCGATTATCGGGGTGATGCTCCACCACTTCGGCATCCACCCGGGTGGTTGGGTGGATTGGGGGCCGGTGGCACCCACGGTGTTTTTTATGCTGAGCGGATTTCTAATAACCGGAAGCCTTCAGAGGATGATGGAGCGGGAGGGAGTGGATGCGTGGGATCTGGTGGGATTCCATCTTCGCCGTCTTGCGCGTCTTTTGCCGGCGCTTTATCTTTTGTTGCTCGTGGGCTGGCTGGCGGGCCTTGAAGAATACTGCGAAGGCATCGTTCCGCACGCGTTCTTCGCCTCAAATATCCATATGGCACTCTCCGGGGAATGGGCCGGCAGCCTTTCCCACCTTTGGTCCCTTTCGATGCAGGAACAATTCTACCTGCTCTGGCCGCTCCTCCTACTCCTGCCGCCGCGATTTTTGCCTACAGCCATCGGTTGCGTTGCTCTGCTCGCAGTGGTCTTCCGCGCTACCTGCCTGCATCTCGAAGCCCCCGAAATGTTCCGGTGGTTGATGCTTCCAGGCTCCCTCGACGCATTTGCAGCAGGGGGCCTCCTCTCCTTGGCGATCCACGCAAAGAAGCGCCTGCTGCCCGCCGGTTGGGCGGTTCCAACCGGTTTTCTCGCGGTGGGATGTTGGGTCGTGGCGCGCGGTATGCGCCACCTCGACGGCAACGGCAACCTACTCGTCGCCTTCGTTGATACCTTCGAAGTGCTCGCGATCGGCTGGCTTATTGTGGTTCTAATCCAGTATCCGGGAAACCCGCTTGCAAGGATGCTGGCCTCACGGCCCCTCGCTGCGGTTGGAAGAATCAGCTATGGATTGTTCATCTGGCACATGCTGGTCGCCAGCGCCCTCGCTCCGCATCTCGATGCCATCGGCCTTTCTGCCGACAAGGCCCTCGCCCCGCGCGTAGTGGTGTTTCTTGCTGCAAGCTTCCTGATCGCCGCCCTATCCTGGATCGCGATCGAAAAACCCTCCATCGCATGGGCCGCCCGCTTCGCCGCCTCTCCGTCAGTAGCGGCCGCCGCCGGCAAATGCCGATCCGATTCCGCCAAGGTCGGCTCCGCCATTGCGGCGCTCAGAATCTCGCTGAAAGGCCCGGCTTGATCTGACTGGAACCTTCACCCGGTCCTGCGGAAACAATTCCGTCGATAGTGAAATAGAGGCCGGCACAGGCTTTGTTGCCCCCCATTTTGCGAAGCAATATTTTGTAATCCGGCGGCGCTGGCACCCGTTTCTCATCGGGTGCCCTTGCCAACAAACCCGCTCTTGGCACCGGCTCTGCCGGATTAGGTAAGTTTGGTTCGCGGGCACAAGGCTGGCATGGTAGATTGGCCAGCTGATCTCATGTCGAATCCCGTTCCCAGCAACCACTCCTGCATTCGGATTCGCGGTGCACGGCAGCACAATCTGCAAAACCTCAACCTGGAAATTCCCCGGAACCGGTTGGTGGTGATCACCGGGTTGAGTGGCTCGGGAAAGTCCTCGCTGGCTTTTGATACTCTTTATGCGGAAGGCCAGAGGAAGTACGTGGAGAGCCTTTCCGCGTACGCCCGGCAGTTTCTGGACAAGATGCAGAAGCCCGACGTGGATTACATTGAGGGCTTGTCGCCGGCGATTGCCATCGAGCAACGGACGTCGGCGGCGAGTCCGCGCTCAACCATCGCGACCACGACGGAAATTTACGACTATCTACGGCTGCTGTTTTCCGCTGTCGGACACCCCCACGATCCTGCCACCGGCGAGCCGGTGCAAAGGCAGACCCCGCAGCAAATCTGCGATGCCATCGTGTCGAGGCCCGAAGGAACGAAACTCATGGTGCTGGCGCCACTGGTCAGCGGGCAGAAGGGTGAATTCCGGGATGTTATGGAAAAGGCCAGGCGCGAGGGATTTGTCCGCC
>JBGSSC010000221.1:0-8251 GCA_041737265.1 Terrimicrobiaceae bacterium
TCCATTTTAGAAAATCGCGGACGTTGGTCTGCGCGGCAGAGTAAAATTCCGAGGCCTGAAGCCGCATCCGCCGGGCCGCATACCCATCGTTCACTCCCACCAAGAGCTGGCTGTCGGGATCGGCCTGATCAATGCCGGGCGAGGCAAGAGCCCGGGCGGTGAATTGGGAGCAATATTGCCCGAAGTGCATCCCCGCACTGACAAAGCTCACTTCCCCGCAGTAGCCGGAGTTTTCGTTCCACTGCAGCCGGGGTGCGATGCCATGCGAATAGGTAAATTGTGAGGGAAGGGAGGAAGGCTGCGCTCCGGCCGGCTTGGCCGCGAGCAGTAGGAAGCCAAGCGTGACGAAAACGAGGGTTTGTATTTTCATGAAGGGGAGGGTTCCCCTACCTTACAACACCCCGAACCGCCCGCCACCCAAATTCAGCGGCGATGGCACCCGTTTCCCACAGGGTGCCAATGCCCACAGCCCCGCCCTTTGCACCGGCTCCAGCCGGATTAGAAATTGAGAAAATCTTCTTTGAATAAAATCCGGCGGGGATGGTCTAACCCCTTTGATGAAAAAACTCACCCTTCTCGCTCTTGTTGCCTCACTGGCCGTCGGATCCTCTTCTGCCCTCCTTGCAGCCGAGGAAAACGCTGACTCCCTCCCTCAGATCCTGAAAACCGCCGAGGCATCGAAAAAGCCTGTCGTTCTTGAGTTTACGGGATCCGATTGGTGTCCTCCCTGCAAAATGATGCAAAAACAGGTCTTTTCGACCCCTGATTTTCAAAAATTTGCAGCATCGGACATCGTTTTCGTCAAATTGGACTTCCCCCGTCAGCGCGACCAGGATGCCGCAGTGAAAGCCAGAAACCGGGAGCTGGCAGAAAAATTCAATGTTGAGGGCTTCCCAACGGTCATCGTTCTCGATGCCGCAGGAAAAGAACTCTCCCGCAAAGTGGGCTTCGGAGCCGGCGGACCTGAGGCGTTTATCGATTGGGTTAAGAAATCGGCCAAACTCTAGCAGCTTGTCGGACTTAGAAACGAAACCTGTTGGCTGGGAATAAACCTACAAACCGCAGTTGGATTCACCATGAAGGCCCTGAAGAGCATGAAGATGGGCGTATTATGAAAAAATAAGCCAGTGAGGAGACATCACCCAATGGGTGAGTAGAAAGACAGAACTTTCAGAAAGAATTCAACCACAGCGGAGCGAAGCGACACAGCTAGCCACTACTAAGTCTCTTCCCTGCTGGCAAATTTCACGGATTGACACGGATTAGTTCGTTTTTTATCCGTGCTCATCCGCATAATCCGTGGTCAAAAAGGTCTGAGGCCACTCCTCGCCAGTTTTTCAACTGCGGGATTTAGGATAAAGTGAGAGAGCAAAGGGATGGCCCAGCCAGACAAGCTGCTGAAATTCCGCTGCACGGAATGGATGACGCCTAGCTTTATAACCAATTATAATTGGTATTTGATAATTATAAACGATTAAAAATCATCAACTTACGCTGCGAGCTGACGATTGAAATATTGCTCCACCGCACTTCTTGAGAAATTGGAGAAGTTCAGGCTTCGCGGACTCGAAGATTTCTGGATCTGCATAGGCGATGAGGAGACTGGTGCCAAGGAGGTCGGTGTATCCTTCACGTCGCAGGTTGGCGTCAAACCCCTCGGCTTCGATGTTGTTGAGGAGGATGGTTCGCTGGATGAAGGTTCGGTGGAGGACTGTTGTGAGGGATTCGGTATGGGCGGAATCGATGAGGATTTCGAGGCGGATGAGGGATTTCATGCAAAGCTCCAGAGGGAATTAACGATTTTGTAGAAGACCGGGATACTGACCAAGACATTGACAGGGAAAGTGAGGCTCAGGGCCATTGTGACATAGAGGCCGGGATTGGCCTCAGGCACAGCGACGCGCATCACGGCGGGCACGGCAATATAGGAGGCGCTGGCTGAGAGAATGATCAGGAGCAGGGCATCACCCTCCGGCATTCGCAATGTCCAGGCGAGAGCCAAAGCGAGGGCCCCGGCAACCGGCGGAAAGATCAGGGCAAAGGCGATGGGAAAGACACCGGTCTGGCGTATGGAGCCCAGGCGACGGGCAACGGCCATGCCCATATCGAGAAGAAAGAGGCACAAGACACCCGGGAAAAGGTCGCCTGCCAGGGGCTCCACCTTCTGCCAGCCGGCTTCTCCCGCAACGATTCCTATGAGCAGGCTTCCCAGGAGAAGGAAGATTGAGCCATTGAGAAGACTCTCGGCCACCAGATGGGTCAGCGTCAGGGAGCGTCCGGTGGCCTCTTTTGCTTCCGGGGTTTCCCTGCGTAAAAGGAGCATTCCCACGACGATGGCGGGAAATTCCATGATCGCCAGAGCTGCAATCATATGTCCGCCGAAGGGGGTTTTCATCTGATCCAGAAAATTGCAGGCCGTGAGGAAGGTTACCGCGCTCACCGAGCCGTAGGCAGCTGCGATGGCTGCGGCATCGGGTAATGCCAAACGGGAGCGCAGAATAAAAAAGGAGACTACCGGAAGGAGGCTGGCAAGGGCCAGGGCCGCTCCCAGTGGCACAATGACAGCCAGACCGAAGCCGCTTTTTGCAAGGGAGGCACCTCCATGCAACCCGATTGCAAACAGGAGGTACAAGGAGAGAACACGCGGCAGTGGAGCCGGCAGTTCCAGATCCGACTTGGCCAAGGCGGCCGCAACTCCCAGCAGGAAGAAGAGAATCGGCGGCTGAATAAAGTTTTGGATCAGTAAATCCATACAAGCACATCAGCAAATTCCAGGCCGGGTGGGGATCAATTTCTTCCGTGGATTCCGGGTTGCCGTCACGGAAGAAAGCAGTCTCCGTTGTTGCCCGTGTCTGAGTCCCGGGCAACGAGGGAGGAGGGATCAGTTAGCAGGCGCGGACGGAGGGGAAGCTTCTTTTTTCGCAACCTCGATAGGGAGGTCCATCGCCAGCAATTCAGATACCGTCACGAACTGAAATCCTTTGGCTTTCAAAGCGTCGAGGGTCTTGGGCATCGCAGCAACCGTTGTTTTGTGAATGTCGTGGGCCAGAACAATGCTACCGGGTTTGGTGTTCTCGATGATTTGAGCTGCAACCCGCTCGGAATTACGATATTTCCAGTCCTGCGGGTCCACGCTCCACATGATGACTTTCATGCCGAATTGTTCGTCGATTGTGCGGTTGAGGGTGGCATTGGTTGCCCCATAGGGCGGGCGCATGGTGGGGGGACGTTTTCCCGTTGCGGTCACAATGGCCTGGGTGGTCTGGTCGAGTTCGCTTTTTACTTTCGTTGCGGAAATCTTGGAGAGGGCCGGGTGGGTCCACGAGTGGTTTCCTATCTCGTGTCCTTCGGAGACAATCCGCTTGGCGATCTCGGGGTAGGTCTCCACATTCTTCCCGATCACATAGAAGGTGGCCTTGATTCCCCTCTCTTTGAGCATGTCCAGGAGCTGCGGCGTGAGGTCGGGGTGGGGGCCGTCGTCAAAAGTCATGGCGATATACGGTCCTGCCACATTGCAGGAGTTATAGGCGTGCTTGGGCGGTGAAGAAGCCACAGGAGCCTCAAGCTTGGCGACTTGCCCAGGGAGAGCCGCTGCATTTGTCGCAGCAGGAGACTGCTGGAATGAGTGCTGCGGGAGCGAAGGGGTGCGGGTTAGTTCATCCGGTGGCACAAGCACCACTTGGGGGCCGGAAGGTCCGGGGGCTGTCTGGGTCTGAGCGAGCTGACAAGCCGTGGCGAGGAACGCCGAGAAGAGGAAAACTGGCAGGCGGTGAATCATGATGAAATGGATACTCTTCCACTATCACACAAATCGCTCCAAAATCCCATCAAGTTTTTTAACGGTCTCCGCGGGCCACAAATGCCTGGCCGTAACCAGGGCAGAGTCGAGGGACCGGTGCTCCGGCCATTCCGCTTTTTCGGGAATCGCGGGCACCGCCAAAGCGATAGCCTTTTTGGCGGCTTCGACGTTGCCGCGCAACCGGGCGACAATCATGTCTGCTGTCACCGGAGGAGCATCAGTTTTCCAGCAATCGTAGTCGGTTACCATCGCAAGGGTCGCCAAGGCCATCTCTGCTTCGCGGGCCAGCTTGGCCTCGGGGAGGTTGGTCATCCCGATAATATCTCCTCCGAGTTGACGGTAGGCGTGCGATTCTGCCCGGGTGGAGAAGGCCGGCCCGTCCATGCAGACATACGTGCCGCCATTTTTGCATGGCAAACCGGAATTGGTACAGGAGGAAACCAGAATCTCACGCAGAGCAGCGCTGTAAGGATCGCCGAAGCCAACGTGGGCAACAATGCCTTCGCCGAAAAAGGTGTGACCGTCGCGGCGCCCAAGCCGGTCAAAAAGCTGGTCGGGCACCACCGCCTCTCCGGGCATCAATTCCTCCCGCAGGCTTCCAACAGCCGTGATTGCGAGAATGAACCTCACCCCGTGCGAGCGGAGGGCCCAGATGTTTGCCCGGTGGTTGATTTCGTGCGGGGCGATGCGGTGTCCCTGACCGTGCCGGGCGAGAAAATAAATCTCCCTCCCGCCGAGAATGCCGCGGATCAATGGCCCGGAGGGCTCGCCGAACGGAGTTTGAAGCGGGATCTCCGAAACTTCGGAGAGCCCTTCCAACGAGTAAAGACCGCTGCCGCCGATGATGCCAATCGCCGCCATCAACGTTTTTTGCGTTTGGTCGAACGCACGGGACCTGCGGGCAGAATCGAGGCGGGAAAGTTCTCGCCAAAGTGGGTGAGCATGTTGAGGAATTCTTTGAGGGCAGGGGACACGCGGGCGGAATTGCGGGTGATGGCACCCAATGGACGCCACATGTCCGGTTCGTCGATTTCGATCGCGAAAAGGCTTCCGCTGGCTACCTCCGCGGCTACGGCCGTCTCCGGCACAATAGAAACCCCGTTTTCAACTTCCACCGCGCGCTTCACGGTTTCGATATTATCGAACTCCAAGGCCATGTCGACCTTAACCGCGGCGGCCTTCAGCTTCCGGTCAACCTCCCGTCTGGTTGGCAGGTCGGGTTCGAATGCGATGAATTTTTCTCCTTCCAGCAGGGACAAGGGGATCCTGCGTCGCCCAGCGAGCTTGTGAGTAGGTGAGCAGATCAGCCTCAACCGGTCCTTCCAAAATGTGACGGCTCCGATGCCTCTGCGCTCGGCAGGGTAGGCCACCAGCCCGACGTCGGCCCGACCGTCCAGAACCGCAGCATAAACCTCCGTCGACCGGCGGTATTCCACCCTCACATCCACCAACGGGAATTCGTGGCGAAACCGCTTCAGACACGGAGGAAGCTCGTGGAGTCCGACGCTGAAAATCGTCGCAACTCTCAACTCGCCGGCAACCACATGCTTGAGTTCCTGAATCCTTGATCCCAGCCCTTCCACAATGCCCAAAATACCCCTCGCAGCCTCCAAAAAGGCATGGCCTTCAGGAGTCAGTGCGAAGTTTTTCCGACCACGCTCGATCAATTTGACCGCAAACCGCGTCTCCATCCCGCGGACTTGTTGGCTCACCGCACTCTGTGTGATGCCGTTAATCTCCGCCGCACGGGAGAAGCTGGATGAGTCCGCCAAATCGGCGAAAACTTTAAATGTTTGGATTTGCATTGGCTTCTTCCATTAGATTATCTAATGTGGAGAATCCAATACCGCAAGTTTTTCTGATGCACGATTTTCAAGCACGTTTGGATGAGGTGAGAGCTAAGATCGCCAGTGCTGCCGAGCAATCCGGACGGATGGCTTCGGACGTAACCCTTGTCGCCGTGAGCAAGACACGACCTCCGGAAGCCGTGCGGGAGGCGTTTGCCTGCGGACAAACCGTTTTTGGCGAGAACCGGGTTCAAGAACTTTTGGCAAAGGCCCCGGAATGCCCATCGTCCATCCACTGGCATCTGATCGGGCATCTCCAAAGCAACAAAATCCGCAAAGTGCTGCCTTTTTGTGAACTGATCCATGGCGTGGACAGCCTGGACCTCGCCAAGGATATCAACCGGATTGCAGAGGAACTCGGACTCTTCCCAAAAATTCTACTCGAAGTGAACGTCAGTGCGGAAGCCTCCAAGTTTGGATTTCAGCCGGCGCGCCTTGAGTCTGAAATTACGGCATTGATGGAATTACGCCGCGTAGGAGTTGAGGGACTCATGACGGTCGCTCCCTATGTGGAAGACCCGGAGGTCGTGCGTCCCATATTTCGATCGCTCCGCGCTCTCAGAGACAGCTGCAGCGCAATCGCCAACGCTGCACTGCCCATCCTCTCCATGGGAATGACCGGAGATTACGAAGTTGCCATCGAGGAGGGCGCTACCCATGTGAGGATCGGAACCGCACTCTTTGGAACCCGGACCTAATCCGGCGGGTGCAGGTATTAAATGCAGGCTTGATGGCGAGGGGCCCCCGCGAGAAACAGCGCCCGCGACGCCGGATTAGAAAATTTTTCTGCGCAAAATCAGGAGTTCAAACTCTATCGTCTTTGCTCTTCCTGTCCATTATACATGACATACATTATCTGATGTTATTTATATCCACCTGAATATCAGGCTCTTTTCCAGGTGTTAATAACTTGTGGATTGGGCCCCCGACGAAAGCCAGGAAACCCGGTGGGCGCGGAGTTGTTCCCAATGCCTGTGCGAACCTGGCTTTAAACCGAAGCTCTGCTCTTGCGGAGATCGGAACCGAAGCGAAGTCATACGGGCTGCCGCAGGCGGTGCAGCGCGTCGATCGGTGGTTTCCTCCAATTTGCGCAGCAGAATTTTATAATCCGGTGGCCACGGAAAACTTTTCCGCACCGGATCTCCTTGCCCGCAAGGCCGCTCTTATACCCGGTTCCCGCCGGATTAGTGGTGATGCCCACCCGGGCCATGGACATGACCGTGGGAAAGTTCCTCTGCGGTTGCATTGCGCACCTCGCGGATGGTCACGTCAAAATTGAGATGTTCACCGGCCAGAGGATGATTGGCATCAAGGGTAACCTCGTCGTCGGTGACCCGGGTCACAGTAACGACTTGCGCTCCATGGCCACCGCTGGCTTGGAGCTGCATACCTTCCTTCAGGTTGGGCACCCCCTCGACTCTCGATCTCGGGATGGTCATAATTTTTTCCTTATCCAGCGAACCGTACCCATCTTCGGGTGCCACTTTGACCTGCAAAGAATCACCGGCGACCTTGCCCTCAAGCGCTTTTTCCAAGCCGGGGATGACCTGGCCGCTGCCGTGAATATAGGCAAGGGGTTCTCCGTCGGCTGAGGAGTCGATGGTCTGCTGTTTGTCGTTGGTGAGCGTGTAATCGATACTGACGACTTTCCCGGAAGTAATTTGCATGGCTTGAGACTATAATGAGAATCCGGCGATGGGAGAAGTTTCTATTCTCCAGGGGGTGGGGTTCTTTTCTCCCGAAGGTCCCCCTGCCCCTTATCGCTCCACCGGCTCCCGCCGGATCAGCTCTTCATTGACCTTGACGCTGCCGACCCGCAGGCCAAAGATCGGAGGAGCCGTGAATATCCGCACGCTGGCGCTCCTCCTTTTGATTACGTGCTGGTATGGGTTGGCTGAGCCTCTTTCGGGCGCAGAGAAGCCCTTTGCGATCAAAAAAGTTAATCCGTCGAGTGTGGAAGCTCTTTCAGTCCGTGAGCCGGGCTATGTTGAGGTGATGGATGTTCAACTTGGAGATTTGGTCAAAGCGGACCAAATTCTTGTGAAGCTGGACCACGAGCGGCAGCTCTTCACCGTGATGTCGGCGAAGCTCCGGTCGGAAAACCGCGCCGGGATTAAGATCGCGGAGAGCGAATTGCGCGAAAAGTCGGCAGCTTTGGACATTGCGATGCGCAAGCTGAGGAAGCGTCAAATTTCCGATGAGGAAGCCGAACAAGCCCACGCGCAGGTCGCTGCGGCAGCAGCCAAGGTGGAACAGGCCAAGGTGGCGATTGAACTTCTGAAGCTAGAATTCGTGCTGGCTGAGCGGTTGCTTGAGAATCGCTTCATACGATCGCCCATGGATGGCACCGTTGTTGAGGTTTCTAAACCGCGCGGCGCTCGCGTGAATCAAGGCGACGTGATCTTGACCGTGGCGGATTTATCCAATCTCTCCGTGGAATTTCCCGTGACGAAGGATTCTTTGTCGAGGTTGTCTGTAGGCTCCTATATCCCGATCCGGCTTTCAGGCGGGCAGATTGTTCGGAATGCCGAAATTCAGAGCATTACGCCCATGGGGGGAGATGCGAATGGAGCGCATTCCTTGCAACTGATTTTTGAAAACCTTT
>JBGSSC010000230.1:0-7360 GCA_041737265.1 Terrimicrobiaceae bacterium
CCGGAGTCGTCGGTCTCCTCTACCTCCTGCTATTCTGATGAGTCCTCTGCTTCTCCTCATCGTCATCCCACTCGTCGCGGTGGCTTTCATCATCGCCGGATCCAACCCGCGCAAGACGGCACTCGGTGCTGCAGCCCTGAATGTGCTTGGCTTCCTCCTCATCGCAGGGAAATACCGCCTTGCTGAGGGCGGCTTCCAGTTTGTCTCCTCGGTCCCGGTGATTCCCTCGCTGGGGATTTGTTTCACGCTCGGCGCAGACGGACTGTCGATCGCCCTTCTCGGGTTGTCGGTGGTCGTTACTCTGGCCGCAATCCTTGTCGCCCGCACCCCTCAAAAGCTGCCCGGTGCCTTTTACGCTTCGCTCCTGCTTATCTCGGCCGGCGGGATCGGTGCTTTCGCATCGGTCGATGCGTTCTTCTTCTACATGTTTCATGAGTTGGCACTGGTTCCGACTTTTTTGTTGATCGGAATCTGGGGTACCGGCGACCGGCAGGCCGCGGCCTGGAAAATCACCCTCTATCTTGCACTCGGCAGCTTTGTTCTGCTTCTGGGACTCATTGGCCTTTACCTGAGTCTGCCTCTTGGAGCCCGGACCTTCGACATGCGTGAAATTGCCGCACTCGCAGAGATCGGGGCCTTCGTCCCCCACGATGCGGTGTTCCTGCTGCTCTTCATTGGCTTCGGCGTTCTGGTCTCGCTCTTCCCCTTTCATACATGGGCTCCGCATGCCTATGCCTCGGCACCCGCCCCGGCGGCGATGCTCCATGCCGGGGTGCTCAAAAAATTCGGCCTGTATGGCATTCTGCGATTGATGACCCCGGTCTTCCCGGAACACTTCGCTGATCGATGGAGCTTGCTTCTGCTTGTTCTGGTTGCGGGCAACATCCTCTACGTGGGCTTTGTCACGATCTCCCAGAAGAAGCTCGACCTCATGCTGGGTAACTCCAGCGTTATGCATATGGGGTACGCATTTCTCGGCATTGTGGCCTGGAACGACCTGGGTGTGACCGGTGCGGCCTTCACCCTCGTGGCCCATGGACTCACCATCGCCGCACTGTTTGCCCTCTGTGGTGAACTCCGGGAACGCACCGGCACGCTGGATTTTGCCGAACTCGGAGGCCTCGCAAAATCCATGCCCGCTTTCGGTCTTCTCTTTGGTTTTGCTGCCATGGCGGCGGTTGGTCTGCCCGGATTTGCAGGCTTCGCCGCCGAGTTGATGGTGTTTTTCGGAGCCTTCTCTGCCGGCAATCCCTCGGTTGGGTGGACAACTTACCAGACTCTGACGGTCATTGCTGTTTGGGGCGTCGTGATTTCGGCCGTCTATATGCTGCGTGCTTATCGCAAGATCTTCCTTGGCAGTCAGCCTTCCCGTTGGGGTGGACTTCTTGACCTTGGTCCTGTTCCCCGGGTTGCTGTGACAGCTCTCATCGTGCTGCTCCTTATCTTTGGTCTGTGGCCGCCCCTGCTTTTGAGCCTCTTTTCCTCCTCGTTGATCCTGCCATGATTCCGCCCCTTGCCCTCGAAGTCGGTATTGTTTGCCTCGGCATCTTCCTTCTCATGCTGGATGCCTTCTGGCCGCGTCTGGAGAAGCAGGTTATCGGTTGGATTGCCATCGGCGGCGTCCTCGTCGTATTTGCTGCCTCTTTTTGTCTTGGGGACGTTCCGTGGGCTCTGAGCGCCTCGGGTTTCTACCGCCTCGATGCCTCTGCCCTCTTCTTCAAGCAAATCGCGCTTCTGGCAACCGCTCTGACCATCCTCACCGCGATGGATTACTCGCCGGTATTCTGCCGCTACGTGCCGGCTGCGGTTCCCGGTGCGGGCCTCGGAGAATTCTATACGCTGCCGCTCTTCGCGTGTGCGGGGATGATGTGGATGGCCTCTGCAGCAGATTTCATCATGGTCTTCGTCGCGCTGGAGTTGGTGACCATTACCTTTTACGTGCTGGTTGCCAGTATGCGGAAAAGCAAGCTTTCGCTCGAAGCAGGTGTGAAATACCTGATTCTCGGTGCGCTCTCCACCGGTTTTCTCGTTTATGGCATCACGTGGATTTTCGGCATGTCGGGGCAGACATCCCTCGATGGCTTGGCGAGAATCATGCCCGAACTTGCCTTTGAAAGCAGGATGCCCCTGCTGTTTGGCTTTGGTCTCGTGCTGGTCGCTCTGGGATTCAAGGTGGCGGCCGTTCCTTTTCAGTTCTGGGTTCCGGATGTTTATCAGGGAGCGCCCACTCCAGTTACGGCTTTCCTCTCCGTCGCGTCGAAGGCTGCCGGATTCATTGTTTTATTGCGCGTGGTCGAGCCATTTATGGTTGTTCCTGAGATTCGCGACAAGGCCCTCCTGGCGTTGGGAGTGATTGCGGGAGCCACCCTGCTTTACGGCAATCTCGCGGCGATGCCCCAATCCAACTTTAAACGCCTGCTTGCCTACTCGAGCATTGCCCATGCGGGATACCTTTTGCTCGGCGTGGCGTCCATCACCTCCGGAACTGCCGGAGTCGCAATCTCCTTTTATCTGGCTGGCTATCTTGTCATGACTTTCTCTTCCTTCCTTGTGCTGGTGATCGTTTCCCGTGAGACCGGTTCTGAAGACATTTCCAGCTTCAATGGGCTCTCCCAGCGCTCACCGTTCCTCGCCTTTGTGTTGATGCTGGCTCTCCTTTCTCTCGCGGGCCTGCCGTTTACAGTCGGCTTCCTCGGCAAGTTCCTGATTTTTGAGTCTGCGTTGGCCAGTGGCCTTTACGTTCTCTCGGGCATTGGGGCGGTCGCAGTCGCCTGCGGTTTCTACTATTACTTCAAGGTTGTGAGAGCGATTTACTGGCAGCCGGCTGCCGAAGGCGCACCCGAGATCCGGGTACCCGCTCCCACACGTTTGGTGCTTGGACTTCTCGCCGTGACGACCGTGTTCCTCGGAGTTTTTCCACAACCCATCCTGGCGCTGTTGCGCTAACCAACCATGCCACTCATCGACAAACCTCTCGCCGACCTTGCTGTCTACAAGGGGATCAGTCCCCTGCCTTCCGACTTCGATGCTTTCTGGGACGAAGCCCTTGCGGAACTTGATGCCACGGATCCGGACCCGGAGCTCATTCCTTCCAAGACAATTCATCCCCGGAATGCGGAAGCCTTTGACCTGTGGTTCACCGGGGTCGGAGGAGCCCGGATCTACGCAAAGTACCTGAGGCCGAAAATTTCAACGGAACTCCACCCGACAATCTTGGAATTCCATGGCTATGGGGGCCAGAGCAGCGATTGGAGCGAGAAGCTCCGCTTTGTTTCCGAGGGGTTCTCCGTTGCCGCCATGGATTGCCGCGGGCAAAGCGGCAAGAGTCAGGACAGTGGTTCCGTTCTCGGCACAACGATGAACGGCCACATCATCCGGGGACTTGCCGAAGGTCCTAAAAAGCTCCTCTTTCGGAGCATCTTCCTCGACACGGTCCAACTTGCAAGGGCCGTGCGCACTTTTCCTGAGAACGACCCTGCGAGGATATGTTGCACAGGCGGGTCGCAAGGAGGGGGGCTTTCCATTGCATGCGCATCCCTCGACCCCGGGATCGCACGCTGCGTCTCGATTTATCCCTTCCTTTCCGATTACCGGAGGGTATGGGAAATGGACCTGGCCAAGGATGCCTACGCAGAGCTGAGAACCTACCTCCGCAGTTTCGATCCGACTCATTCCCGCGAGGATGAGATTTTTACGACCCTCGGCTATATCGACGTGCACCACCTCGCCCCGCGCATTCGGGCCAACGTCCTGATGGGCATTTCAATGATGGATACCATATGCCCTCCGTCAACCCAGTTTGCAGTTTATAACATGATCGGCTCGGAGAAGAGGCATGTTCTTTATCCGGACTTCGGTCATGAGACTCTTCCCGGCTTCCAGGATGAGTCCTTTAATTTTCTAGCTGCTGCGGCACTTCCTCCTCGCTGACCGTTTCGATTTGAGGAAGCGAGGCATTGATTGCCTTCTCAGCGGCGGCTGCATCCTTGGACGTCATGGGAAGGATCCGGTCATCGCCACCCACAAGGTGAATGGCAACGAAAGTTGCGGAGGGTTTGAAGGCTGAGAAGAGGCAGCGTGAGAAAAGCACGAGAATTACGACCGCAGACAGGGCCCACACGGTCCATTGAGCATTGGTTTGCGGCTTGTGTGGCATCGCAACTGCAATGACTGCAAGCAGGCCGAACAAAATAGTACCCGCAATGGCCGGCCCCCGCTTCGTATGCTCGACCTCCACGGTCGCTTTTGCGATCGCACCAAGCGGAAAAACTTCATCCACAACGCGCAGAGCCTGATCGGTAAGCACATAACCCGGGCCTTCTGCTTGCACAACCGGTTCTTCCTCCTCCGCGATGCCGGATTCCAGGATTTCTGCCAGCGGCAACCAGTTCTCCATGCCCTCGACCCAACCCAGATGCCCGAGCGTGAAACGACCCTCAGAAACCGAGCTGCGAATTTCGTCCGCGCTCATGGGCCCGACCCTTTCCTCGCCCACCAACACAAAGATGGCGCTCACTGGTATGACCAGCAAACAACGCCCCGGCCCGGGTGGCAAGATCAATCTCGGTGCCAGAAGCGGCCGTACCGGGCCGCAGCAAGTCCGTCAACGCCGTCTGCGGAATGCAAGACCCCATGCCGCTACCAAGAGTGCCGCGGTGGAAGGCTCGGGAATCACCGATAGAAAATTCGGCCCGTCCAGAGGTGCTCCAGAGGCGAATATCGAAAGCAAAGAGCCTGTCGTGCCGTCAATGAGACGGATTTGGGACGCACCATACTCGGCGATCAGAAAATTTTCATTGGCGTCGGGCTCGATGCCAACGGGGACATTCAATCCGCTGATCCATGTGGTCTGGGACGGGATGGCTGCGGGCGTGGCAAACGCCTCAACGGTTCCATTTGCACCCGAATTCACGAGGAGCGAACCATCCGCACGGAATGCTATGCTGAAAGCCGAAGGCACATCTCCAAAGGCCAGGGAAAATGTTCCATTCTCCGAAAAGCGGGCGACATTGTTACTGAATCGTCCCGCAACATAAAGGTTCCCCGAGGAGTCGAAGGCAATGCCTGAAGGGCCTGAGAGGGAAGCATCCGCCGCCGCCCATCCCATGTCACGGGCACCCGTGGTTGCGTTGAAACGAAGCACCTGATTGGTCAGTTGGCTGGAGACATAAACAAAGCCATCGTGATGAAAAATCATGTCCACCGGGTAGTCGAGTCCGCCGGAAGCCGCAATAAACTCGCCAAGGTAGGCCCCGGTGCCGGCATCATAACGCAACACATTATCTGTTGCAGCACTGGCAATGACGATGGTTCCATCGGGTGCAAGGCGTGACCGGTGTGGCAAAGCCAGCCCACCGGATCCTCCTGCGATCAAGTTCGTTTCCAGCATTCCACTGGCACTGAATTGGGTGATATTTGCGCTGTTGAAGTTGCTTACAAGCACCGTCGCCTGAGCCAAGTGGGCGGCGAAGCCTGCCGAGGCAAGACAGAGAAGCTGGATCGACTTTCGGAGCATAGATTTCATTGGGGCATCTCAAGCCGGTGATGTGAATATCCCTCCTCCCCCTATGCCCTCATGGTCGGAAAATCAACTCCGATTTAATTCACTTCGGAGTTTCAGCGTGCGGGGTGTGGCGGAAGTCCTTTGATCGTGTCCCCGGCGAATACTCCGTTTTCCGAGAACCAACCTCTCCTCATCTCCAAAGCGAAGGCGATATTTTGAAAGTTGCTGCGCACCGCCTTCTCGACGTGGGGTTCGAGGTCGTGGATTTCGAGGATGCGACCGGCCGGGCTAATGTATGCGATTGAGAGGGGGAGGGGAGTGTTCTTCATCCAGAACGAGGCGGGGCCGACCGTGGGCATGACAAAGAGCATCCCCGCGTTCCTGCCCAACTCCGTGCGGAACATCAGTCCGGCCTGGCGCTCAGGGTCCTCGTCAGCAACCTCAGCTCTTACGGAAATCCCGCGGATGGACAATTCGATCGTAGGAAGCGGAGATTGCGCCGCCTCTCTCGCAAGGAGAATCGGCGAAAGCAACAACAGGATGAGTGTGACCGCACGCATGGCTGTCCTACCGTTCAAATTCTGTGCCTAAAGCGCAAGTTTTTCCGGTGGCGGATTGCAAAAGTCAATGTCCTCCTCATATGGGTGGAGCTTTCCACCCCATCGGATCCCCGGCTTATTGGAACCATCGACGCCATGGTGGAAAATTGAATTCGTCCCCCGCGGCGACTGCCGGGCAATTTTCCCTGCGTCCCGGAATTTATCTCGCAGGTGGGCTGTGACGAATGCAGAATCCGCCCTTGGATGTCCGCGGTTCCTTCATCGCCGAACAACAGGTTCCCACCCTCCATTTGCGACGCATCCGATCACGGGTTTTCGCCGGGAGCATCAGGCCTCACCAACGCCAGGGCGCTCCAGCAAGCAGCCGATCTGGGAGGAGCAGTTTGCATCTCCAAACCCGGCGTCTATGACATCGCGGAAACGGTTCTCATCGGGAGCCACACCTCACTGACTTTTGGCGAAGGTGTTTTCCTCCGCAAAGTTGCGACTCAAGGTCTCTATTCCAATGTGTTTCTGAACAAGGGGGCACGGACAAAATCCTGGGACGTGGGGATTTCCATTACCGGACTAAGTTTGATCGTTAACGGTATCGATGAAAAATTCGGATCGATTTACGGACTTCGTGGTCAGATCGCCTTTTTTTATGTCCGCGACCTGCGAATCGAACGGTTCCGTTGTCTCGACCTCGATAAACTCCAGTTTGCAATCCACGTCTGCACTTTTGAGGATCTTGTGATCTATGATGCAATCATCCATGGAAAGAAGGATGGAATCCATTTGGGATGCGGGAAACGTTTTGCCATCCGCAACTGCGTTTTTCAGACTCATGACGACGCTGTGGCTCTGAATGCCCACGATTATGCCACCTCGAATCCTGAGCTGGGGTGGATCGAAGATGGAATTGTGGAAGAGTGTCACGACCTTGCCGAGCCGGACGAAAGGCGCTCAAATGGGTATTTCTGCCGTCTTCTGGCCGGAGGATGGGACGACTGGAACTCCGGTATGCAGGTTCGGCAATCGGACACTGTGGTATCGAATGGCAGGCTCTACCGCGTTCACGCCGAAGCCGACGGCACCAGGATGACCTCGCAGACCCAGCCCGGGCACTCATCGGGCACGCAGGTCCTTGACGGAATTCCATGGGCGATGGTCCAGGACGGTGAACTCCGCACAGCCGGAGTCCGGAATGTTGTTTTTAGAAAGATTTGTCTTAGAAACCCGAGAACCGCGTTTTCTCTCCACTTCGACGATGACCGCTCCAGCCGTTCCTACCGGCCCGGTTCGCCGATCCCTGTTC
>JBGSSC010000237.1:0-5819 GCA_041737265.1 Terrimicrobiaceae bacterium
TGACCATGGACTTGCCGTGGTCATCAAAAGGGTGGCATGCAACGGAAATCCGACGACCGTTTTCACCGGCTTCCGCCTCCCCCATTCCCACAACCGCCACCTGGGGTTCGGTAAAGACCACGTAAAGCTTGAGGCGGTAATCGATTTTCTCCGGCGGCCATTCCCCGCTGAGAAACCGCGCCGCGTTTCTCGCCGCAATCTCACCCTGCTGGATTGCAACGTGAACAATCTCGAAACGACCACAACAATCCCCCGCCGCAAAAATGTGAGGCACGCCGGTTCGCTGTGCAGTGTCGGTTGTCAGGACTCCCTTCTCAGCCTTCAGCCCTGCCACTTCCAACCCGAGACCCTCCAACGCAGGCGCCCTGCCAAGCGAATTCAAGACCGCTTCCGCAACCACCTCGCGGCGCTCACCGTCCTGCTCGAATTCCACAACACACTTCCCGTCCCGGCGGCCAACCGAAACCAACCGGGTTCCGGTAAATACGTCCATCCCACGTTCACGAAACCTCGCCTCGACCACGGCCGCAAGGTCCGGATCGGTGCCGCTCAAAAACTGCCGGCTCCGCTGCAAGACCGTCACGCGCACCCCGACCGCCTCCATGTAGTGGGCCATTTCCAGTGCGACCGGACCGGCCCCGAGCACCACCACCGACCGTGGCAATTTCTCTGCATCCAGAATATCATCACTTGTTAAAAATCCGGACTCCGCGAGACCAGGCACTTCCGGCACGGAGATTGAAGAGCCTGTCGCCACAAGAATCGTTTTTGCGCGGATGCGTGTTTCTCCGCCTGCCGCGAGGCGCACATGGACTTCCAACGGGCTGAGGAACCGGGCGAACCCCCGGATAAATTCGAAACGCCCATCTTCGAGCTGGCCCCGGCGGTAGGAAGAGAATTCCCCGATGAGTTCCCGCTTGCGGCCGATGATCGCAGGCAAATCGGCTGTTGGTTCGCCCACCCGCACGCCAAAATCTCCCGCTCGCCGGATGGCAAGGATGCGGTTCGCAGACTCAATGAGGGCCTTGCTCGGCATGCAGCCGCGGAGGATGCACAACCCGCCGACCTCTTTGCCCCCCTCCACCACCACGGTCTTGAGTCCAAGCCCGACAGCAGTCCTCGCAGCCGCGTAGCCCGCGCTGCCCCCGCCAATTACAAGAAAATCACAATCCATCGGAAGCCCAGCAAACACGGTTCACCCGCTGGCTGCAACCTTTCCACGGCCCGGATTTAGCCCGATCAAAACGGAAGCGCCCGCGAATCACGCCAATCCCCGCGAATGGGAAGCCCTTCCGGCAGAGGAAGAGGGTCTGCATTTTCCTGCTCAATTTTTTCCTGCTTGCTCGTCCTATTCGCGATTCTCGGCTTCACTTGCGGGCAATATTCTTTCCCAGTTCCTCGCTGAAGACTGTTTTCAATGCAGAACCGGGTTTCCGCATGTATAATCGCGCCAGCTCACAGCCTTCACGCCCGGGATAGGCTTGGGTTGGAACGTGCTCGGACTTCAGGAGGAACCTTCCGCCAAAGCAGCGGTCCAGTTCGTCCTTCGTGACTCCGAACGGCGGCCCCTCTTCATGGGACGATCGGGGATCAAGGTAGAAAATCGCGAGCAACCGGCCTCCATCTCTCAATGCCCGGGCACAACTTTCCACATAGTCGGAACGCCGCGCCGGTTCGATGGCACAGAAGCACGTGTGCTCGAAAATCCAATCAAAACCGCCCTCCATACCGGGCGGAAGCGAAAAAAAATCACCTTGGATGTAGAGCTCGCCGCCGACTGCCGGATATCCCCGGGCCCGATCGATGGCCCCTCGTGCGAAGTCGAGTCCCACCACCCGGGCACCCTGCCGGGCGAGGGCGCGCACATCATGCCCGGCACCACATCCGGGAACCAGAACATCTCCCTCAACCCGTTCCGTCCGGAGGTAATCGAGCAGAGGCGGTGCAGCCGATCCTTTGTCCCAGCGATCTTCTCCGGAGTCATACCTCTCCTGCCAATAGTCCGGACTTGAAATGGAATCACTCACCCGGCCTTGATACCCGCATCGCACGACATAAGCCACGGCATTTTTAATCCCAAAAGCGGGGGCAGCGCCCGCGAATAAGAACGAATGCCAGCCGAGGAGGAGGCTCTGCTTTTTACCGGTCAATTTGCTCCATTTTCCTCATCCTATTCGCGGTTATTAATGGGAGGCACCAGAGCGTTTCCAACCTCTGCCCTTGCAGCGGAAGGCGATTCCGCACAAAAGAGGGGAATGCATGACGAACTTCAGCAAGCTGTAGACACCGGAAAACTCACCCTTAAAGCTGCGGAGGTCCTGGAAAAGCTGCCTCCCGGAGGGTATTGTCAGCACAAGAGCTGGGGATTCGGAAAGGTCTCCGAGTGGAATCTGCTTGCGGGCCAGATCATCGTCGACTTCGCGACGAGGAAGGGCCACGCGATGCAGGCCCAGTATGCAGCAGAGACGTTACAACCGATCCCGGCCGGCCACGTTCTTGCAAGAAAGGCAACCGAACCGCAGGCAGTGCGTGAGCAAGCGGCAAAGGACCCCGTCGGCCTGATCCGCGGGATTCTGGGCGACCTCGGCGGCAGCGCAACGTCCGAGCAGATTGTCGCTGCTCTGGTGCCCGAGGTCTTCGAAGCGGCGGCAGCCAAGAAGTGGTGGGATTCCGCGAAAAAGAAGCTCAAGGCGGATGGATGTTTCCGGCTTCCCACGAAGAAGAGCGATCCTGTGGTGCTTCTGTCGGAGCCCGCCAAGCCCGGCAAGGGCCTTATCGAGAATTTCCAGGCGGCACGGTTTTTGAAAGATCAGGTCTCCGCTCTCGACCAGATCACCAAGGCACTCGACGACTTCGCACATGAAGTCGAGGAACTCCGCGGACTGGCCTCCCGAATCGAGGAAGCCGCACAGAAGGGCCGCAAACTCCAGGCGGCCCAGGCTCTCGAACTCCTCCTCGCCCGCGATGAAATCCTCTCCCGTCACGAGGCCCTGGAGCGGGGTCAGGATGCCCCTGCCGCTGCCGAAATTCTCGTGGGCGAACAATCGCGACTCAGCGAGCTTTTCACGGCACTGCCCGCAGCCAAACAACGCCGGGCACTGGATCTTTTTCCCGAGGCTTTCGGGGACCGCTGGGTCGAAATGGCTTTGCGCCTGGCAAAACAGGCCCCCGCACGTCTCGTTGTCGAAATTACCAAACTCCTCGAACGTCACGGCAAAAAAGACGAGCAGCGCGCGGCCCTCACCCGTTGGCTCAGCGATCGCTCGGTCTCCACCGAAACACTCATCTGGCTCGCCAAGGAACGTGGCGCCGGCTTCGAGGAGCTTTTCAATGTGGACCTCGTCAACGCGATCTTCAGCGGCCTGGAGCGCGATATGCTCAACGAGAAGCGCGGATCGCGTTTGCATGATCTCCTGCTCGACGACAGGACCCTGATGGCCGAACTCTTCGACGGGGCACCGCCGGACGCCGTCCGCGACGTCATGCGCCGCCTCCTGCTCACACCGGTTTTCGATGACCTGAACAAACGCTCACTCCTCGGCCGCATCGTGAAGCTCTACCCCGAGATGCAGTCCATGATCGGCGGCGGCGAGCAGACCCAGGATGATTCGCTCACGGTTTCGTGGGCCAGCCTCGAAAGCCGCAAGGCCGCCTACGAGCGCCTCATCAACGTTGAAATCCCGCAAAACACAAAGGACATCGCCACGGCACGTGATCAAGGCGATCTCCGGGAAAACTTCGGGTTCAAGGCCGCCAAGGAACAACAACGCGTCTTGATGCGCCGTCAGGCGGAGTCGGAACGCGACCTCGGCCTTGCCCGCGGATCAAACTTCGAAAACCCCGACACAACCCAGGTTTCGATCGGGACAGTGGTCACAGTGCGGGATGCCGCAGGCCACGAAGAAACCTTCAGCATCCTGGGCGCATGGGACAGCGCACCCGAACTGGGAATTGTTTCCTACAAAGCCGGCATCGGACAGGCGCTGCTCGGGAAGAAACACGGAGAAACCGCCGAACTCGCCTCCGACCACGGCCCCCGGACCGTCACAGTCACCACCATCATCGCCTTCACCGACCTCGACACCCTGCGCCATACGGTCCACGGCCTCACTGCCGCAACCGAAACCGCATGAAAGCGTGGTTTTTTTCGTGGTTCTCGTCGTAAGCGAAAAAGACCGGACCTTTTCTGCGCGTCCCTTGCAGCCGCGCGGGTGTGTTTCTGAGGCAGTGCCAGCTTGGTAGTTTTGCTCCGCCCTGATTTCGGTCAAAACCTGCTTTGGACTGACCGCTCGCTGAAATAATCGAAAAAATGGTTGACGCAGATCTCCCGTCAATTAAACGTGGAATTATGGGGCGCGTTTTTAAACAGATTTCCAGTGGGAGTGTTTATAGTTCGCCGCTCGACAAGGATGAGGTTGCCTTGAATCCGCGGTGTGCGTTGCTCGCTAACGGCGAATTGGTGTGCAGCTTTCTGCTGCAATCCGGATTTGGAATCAATGATTTCAAAGCGATGCTGAGTTTTTCCAAGGATGCGGGGAGCACGTGGAGTGAGCCCACGGAGATATGGCCGCATCTTTCGAACCGGTTTTCACACATCGGGCAAATTAGTGTGATCCAGGGCACGGATACCCTGCTGTATTTTGGAACACGTATTCCCATCGATGAACCCGGCGAGAGCTATTGGCGGGATGATCTGAAAGGGATCAAGCAGAACGAATTGTTCTTGGCGCGTTCGGACAATCGCGGACACACCTGGACGGACCCGCAAGGAATTCCCATGCCGCATGCCGGGTCAGCCGAAGCTCAGGGGCCGATTCTGAGGACAGGGAATGGCGCTTGGCTGGCATGTTATGCGCCCTACCGCACATGGGATCCGGGTCTTAATGTGGAACTGAATTGTCTCATGCAGTTGCGCAGCGACGACCAGGGAGGCTCTTGGAGATTCCAGCGCCTCATGACATTTAAGGAGCCTCGGAGCGGTGCCGCAGAGGCCTGGATTGCGGAGCTGGCCGACAATCTCCTGATCTCAACCTGCTGGCATACAAATCTCTCCGGAGAGGGAGAAGACTTTACCAATAAATACGCCCTTTCACGCGACGGGGGGAAATACTGGTCCGGCCCGCATGATACTGGCATCCACGGGCAATCAACCGCGCTGCTCGCATTGAATCCCACTCAGGTCCTGATGGTTTATAACCAGCGCAAGCGCGGAGATCCGGGGATACGTGGTGCTGTATTTGAAGTGAACGACACCGGCCTGCAGATCGTCAGCGATGAATTTCTTTGGAATGCACAAAGCGGAACACGCACCGCCTCTTCGGGAAATCATGCGGATTGGACGGACTTCTCCTTCGGGGAACCTGCGATGATCAGAATTGACGGCCAGCGGTTGTTACTCGTTTTTTGGGAGAAAGGCGGCCCGGGCCACAATGGAATCTCTGCGCGGCTATTTGAAAAACAGTAGCCGATCCAATTCGTGAACTGAGGGAACTCGACTCGGCTGCCTGCATCCGCTCCAAGTGCCTCGAATGCCCCGGGTGACGAAAAAAAGACCGAAAATTTGATTGACGGATGAAGCCCAAGAATTAAACGTGGAATACAAACCATAGCACCCCATGAAAAACCACCAGGCCGATTCCAAGACCCGCCCACAGGTTCATCCAAATTGCCTGTCCAATAGAAGCCCATACAAAGGTCCGGTTTCATTTTGTCTTTCCGCCCTCTGCTTTGTTCTGTTGACGGGTTCCCATTTTGCAGCCGATTGGATACTCAATGGGAGTGGAAACTGGTCCGATGCCGCGAACTGGTCCACCAATCCG
>JBGSSC010000240.1:0-3341 GCA_041737265.1 Terrimicrobiaceae bacterium
GCGGCGCAAAACGCCCCCCGGCCTGGCTTGGAGTGGAAAGATGTGCCCCGGCTGCACGAGGTCATCGGGCAGGGATTCCGGGCTTGCCAGAACCTGGATTGTCCCGGAGCGATCGCGTGCACTTATGCCCGTTGTGACTCCCTTCGCCGCATCCACAGAAACGGTGAAATCGGTTTTATAGAGTTCCCTGTTGTGGGCGACCATTCGCTGGAGGCCAAGTTGCCGGGCACGGTCCTCGGTAATCGGTGCGCAGATCAAACCGCGGGCATTCGACGCCATGAAGTTCACGGCTTTGGGCGTGACCTTCGATGCCGCCATCACAACATCTCCCTCGTTCTCCCGATCGGCGTCGTCGGTGACAATCACCATTTTCCCCCGCCGGATGTCGGAGAGAATCTCGGCAACAGAAGAAAAAATGGATGGGGGCTCCGTGGAGCGGGTTCTTTTTAACTTCTCGGTCACCAGCCCATTTCTAACCGCATCAAATGGCGACTGACAAGCCAAGGGCGGAGAATTCCGAATCAACAATCGGCACTCTGCTCCATCCTGCCGGGTTATTTCGCAGCGGCTCCTGCGAGACTGAGCGAAATGTCGATGACGTCAGAAACCTTGTCGAGATTCTCTCCCTGCTTGATACCGTAGTCCCCGCGGTTGATTTGAAAATTGGTGCGGACTACCAGAAGGTCGCCCTGTTGTTTCCCATTGGTGCGATCGGCAAGACGGCCCGGGAGATAGGTCACTTTGACAGGAACTGTGATTTCCTTGGTCACTCCCTTAAGCGTGAAAGCCCCCTTGACATCAGCCGTGCCCTCATTGCCGCTTTTCTTGGGGTTGAGCACCTCTTTGACCTCGAAGGTGATCTCGGGATGTGCCTTGGTCGAAAGCCACTCGTCCCCGAGCATGTGTTCCTGCATGAGAGGATTGGGCACGGTGAGTGTGGTGGCATCCACAACGATTTTGCCCGCAATTTTCTCGGGTGCTGCGGGATCGGCGGTGATTGTTCCGCTGATGCCGTTGGTAGTTCCGTTGATCGATTCAAGCGGTGCGTCGAGCTTGAAGACGATGTTGTTGACGCCCTTGGGATCTTTGAAATCGAAGGCGACTGGCTGGGCGTTTGAGATCGTGGCCGAGGCAAGGGTGATTGCGAGAAGGGTTGCGAATTTCATGGTGCGTAGGTTTTTCGATGAGCTCTTAAAATAGCTGCTCCGACAAAAATGCAAACGATTCCTGCGCCAATCCCAGGCACCAGAAAATCCACACCCGGCACGAAGCGGCTCACTTTGTCGGGATACTCAATGCCGGTAACCTCGTCGGTCTTCATGATCTCGATATAGGTTTTCGTCCACCCCATGTTCATCCCTCCGGCGAACCAGAGTGCGGAGGATGCCACAGCAACAGCGATACCCAAAGCGAGGATTGCGAGCCCCGCGGTGTGAAGAGAAGGTTTCATCCTTCGATGGTATTGATCTCGACCGGCTCCACCTTGACTCCAATTTCTTCCAGCCACGCGATAGCCTTCTTGATTTCCTCGCGACCGCCCTCCAGCTCAATCGACACCACACCAATCTCCTCGGTCACGCTCGCCTGGCGGACATTTGTGACGAGATCAAATTCCTTGCCGAGCTCGTGAATCACAGGGCGGGTGATCAAACGGGCGGGGTACATGAGCCAGAGGCGGGATCTTTCGGTTGCCATCGAACGACGTTACCCATCGATAACCGGGCATGCAACTGCGGAACACGGCTTCCCACGGGAAACAGCAAAAATGCGACTTTCCCAAAAACTGGGGTTGATCGGTCGCCCCCGAGAAGATAAGACCGCCCTTCAACACTGCCCCCAAATGAGCGACAACATCGAATCCCACCTCGTCGAAAAACGCATCTTCAAACCCTCCCGCGAGTTCTCCCGAAGCGCCCGCATCGGGTCCTTCGCAGACTACAAAAAGATCTACGATGCCTCGATAAAAAACCCCGAGCGCTTCTGGGCGAAGGAGGCAGCCGAGCTGACCTGGCAAAAAAAATGGAGCAAGGTCCTCGATTGGAAACCACCCTTCGCAAAATGGTTCGTCGGTGGAAAACTCAATGTCAGCGAAAACTGTCTGGACCGTCACGTCAATGGACCGCGCCGCAACAAGGCCGCCATCATCTGGGAGGGAGAACCCGGCGAACGCAGAACCCTGACCTACCACCAACTGCACCGGGAGGTCTGCGTTTTTGCCAACATCCTCAAACGCAACGGCGTGAAAAAGGGCGACCGCGTGCTCATCTACATGCCCCTGATCCCCGAGGCGAGCGTTGCCATGCTGGCGTGCGCGCGCATCGGCGCGGTTCACAGCGTCGTCTTCGGCGGCTTCAGCAGTGAAAGCATCCGTGACCGCATCCATGACAGTGGCGCCACGGTCGTTGTCACGGCCGACGGTGGCTACCGCAGAGGTCAAATCGTCACGCTCAAACAAAACGTGGATCACGCGCTCGAAGGCGGGAAGCAGATCCGCAAGGTCATCGTCTTCCGCCGCACCAACATTGATATCCACATCCAGGAAGGGCGCGACGTCTGGTGGCACCGCGAGGCAGAATATGTCTCTGCGGACTGCCCCGCAGAACCCCTCGACAGCGAACATCCGCTCTTCATTCTCTACACCAGCGGCTCGACCGGAAAGCCCAAGGGAATCCTCCATACGACCGGCGGTTACCTGACGGCCGCTTACGCCACCACAAAGTACATCTTCGATCTCCGGGAGGAAGACGTTTACTGGTGCACAGCTGACGTCGGCTGGATCACCGGCCACACCTACCTCACCTACGGCCCCCTCGCCAACGGCGTCACATGCCTCATGTACGAAGGCGCTCCCAACTGGCCGGAACCCGACCGCTTCTGGAAAATCGTGGCCGAATACGGGGTCACCATCCTCTACACGGCCCCGACCGCTATCCGCGCATTCATCAAATGGGGGGATCAATGGCCTGAAAAGCACGACCTTTCGAGCCTTCGCCTGCTTGGCACAGTCGGTGAGCCCATCAACCCCGAGGCGTGGATGTGGTACCACACGAAAATCGGCGCCTCCCGTTGCCCGATCGTGGACACCTGGTGGCAAACGGAAACCGGCACGATGATGATCACACCTTTCCCGGGCGCGACTCCCACCAAACCGGGCACGGCAACCCTGCCGTTTTTCGGAGTGGATGCCGCGATCGTCGACGACAAAGGGCGTGAGGTTTCCCACGGCGAGGGCGGCAAGCTGGTGATTCGCAAGCCCTGGCCTGCGATGCTGCGCACGATCTACGGAGACAAACCGAGATATAAAAAAGCCTACTGGAGCGAAGTCAAAGGCTGCTACTTCA
>JBGSSC010000287.1:0-5205 GCA_041737265.1 Terrimicrobiaceae bacterium
AGAACAAAGACTGAGCATCGGCCTTCATTGATCAATCGAGGGTGCCTCCTCCCTTTTTGCAGGTTTTCAGCGGAAAGGGACTTAGAGAGAAATCATCCCTTGATGTCTCGGGTGCTGAAAAACCCGAGGCCTACCAGCAGGAACGACATCGTGAGGCCCAGGAGGACGAGCAACGAACTCAAAATGTCGACCCATGGGATTTCGGGGCGGAAGAACATCACCCAGCACGAAAGGTGGTGCGCCAGAAACCATGGTTTGAAAGAGGCAAGATAGGGAACGGTGTTGAGCACGAAGTCCACGTAAAGAACCGATAGCGTGAGCACCGTCGCGGTTGCCGGTCGCAGCCGTAGGCAGGAAAACATCAATGCCAAGGCTGATACCGCCTGATAAGTGAGCGCCATGCAAAGGGTCGCAAGCGCGAAGCGGAAGAGACCCTCGTCCGGGCTGAAAACGCCGAACACGCCCTCCAGCGGGGCATACACGAGCAATCTCCCGAGCCCTCCATGCCCTGCCCACCCGACCAGCAGCCCGCTCACGCCCACGAAGAGCATCAGCAAAGCCGTGTGCGCTGCTCCAACCAAGGCCTTCATTACAAAAACTTCGGTGCGGGAGACCGGGCGTGCTAAAATCAGCCGCATCGTGCCGTCTTCAATCTCCTTGGCAATGAGATCGCCGGACACCAGGGCAAGATAAAGGCCGCAGACAAGGGCCACGGTGAAGACCATGGTGAACGCCGCCATCGTCAGGCCGCCAGAGTAATCCTCGAATGCGAATCCGTTGTTCGCGAGCAGGCTGGTGATGCCCTTCATCGGCAGGGGTTGACGCAGAAGCCACACCATCACGAGTTGAATGACAAAGAACACAGCGAAGCCGAGGCACGTTCGTTTTTTGGTGAAGAGCTTTACCGCCTCATTGCGGAGCTGGATTGCAAAAAGCGGCCAGTTCATTTGTTCCCGGCCGTTCGGCTTTTCCTTGTGGTCTCCAAGTAAAAATCCTCAAGCGACATGTTGTCCTGTGCGAGTTCCTCGATTCGGAATCCCGCCGTGACCAGCCATTCCGCGACGTCGGAGATGTTGTAATTACCAATTAGCCTTATCCCGCCAGGGGCTGCGGAGGCGATGAGCCCTGCATGGCGCAGGCCTGCTTCCGCATCGGATTGGCGACCGGTCTGCAGGCGGATGCGTTTTTGGGCGGAAAGTTCCTCCCGCCATTCACCCGAGTAGAGAAGCTCCCCCTCGCGAAGGATCGCCAGGTGGCTGCAAAGTTGTTCCATCTCACTGAGCAGGTGCGAGGAGGCAAGTATGGTGATTCCCCACTCGCTGTGCAGTTTTCGGATCAAGTCGCGTATTTCGATGATGCCCTCGGGATCAAGCCCCTCGGTGGGCTCGTCGAGTATCAGAAGGGAGGGGACCGGCAGGAGGGCTTGTGCCAGCGCGAGACGTTGACGCATCCCGTGGGAGTAGACTTCGACAGGATCCCCAATCCGCTGCGACAGGCCAACGATCTCAGCCACTTCGGCAATCCTCTTCGGATTGGCGCGGCCTGTATATTCACAAAAAATCCTCAAATTTTTTTCTCCGCTGAGGTGGTTGTAGAAGGCGGGAGTTTCAAAAATCGCTCCCACTCGGGCCAGTGCCTGACGGCGATGACTGAAGACCTCGTGGCCATTGATTAGCAACTTCCCCGCATCGGGAAGCACTTGGCCGAGCAGCATTCCAATGATGCTGCTCTTACCAGCTCCGTTGTGGCCGAGAAGGCCGTAGATTGTGCCTTTCGGCACCTCCAAGGAAACATCATTGACCGCGAGGCGATGGCCGAAGCGCTTCGTCACGTGCTCGAGGCTCACCATGGAAGGGTCGTGTTGCTGCGTGCTCATTTTCCCAACTGCGAGTTTCGTTGGATGCGTTCAAGCAGTGGCTTCGTTGTAAACTGGACCTGGAGGTCTGGTTCGCTTACAAGCGCGGACACTCCGGCATTTCGCAGAGCTTCGGGAGAAGGGATCACGATGATTTGCTCAAATCGGGATCGGCTCCCGGCTTGCAGCGACTCGAGTTCTTCCAAGGAGGGTGAGAGCAGGCGTTCCAGCCTCCCCACACTCCAGCGTTTGGAGCCGGACATAAATTCGCGCCACTGCGGTGGGAGGCTTGTTTCCAGGAAGGAGCTTTGGGCTTCCTGCGGGAGCATTAGGAACCATGTGGCAGTGTCGGGATGCATCAACACACGGTGGCGGGCATCGAGCTCGAGTTGCGCCAGCAACCCGGCGATCCGATCTTGTGCAGTCGGATGTGTGCGCATTAGCACCAAAACGTCTTCCGCTGATGGTTTCGTGGACTGAAGCCAGATAACTCCCAGCCCCAGCACAAGCCAGAGCCCGAGAGCCGCACCGAGGATCACCAGCCAAGGCTTCCGCTTCTGCATCACGACGCCTTATAGCCGCCCGGCACCCTCCGGTGCAAAGGCTTACCGAAGATTTCTCTGGCAGTGGCAGGTTGCACCGCTCACGCTCCGGCGATGCGCTCCGCGCGGGAAGGCCTCAAGATCCTCATGGCAGCCGGGGAGGTCTCCGGGGACCTCCAAGGCTCCCATCTCGCATGCGCCCTTCTTGCCAGAGACTCAACGCTGCAGCTGTTCGGGACGGGGGGTCCGAAAATGCGGGAGGCGGGAGTCGACCTCAGAATCGACACCACCCGGTATAGCTCCGTGGGCCTCCCGGAGTCGTTTCGCTTCCTGCGGCCCCTGCGCGGCGTGCTCGCCCGGATGCGTGAGATGATCGCTTCCGAGCGCCCGGATGCGGCAATTCTCATCGACAACCACGGTTTCAACATTGCCCTCGCCAAAATTCTGAACGCGGCGGCGATTCCTGTCGTGTACTATTTTCCGCCGCAGGCATGGGTCGGGAGCTGGCTTTTTGCGGGAGCTATTGCCCGCCGGACAAACCTCATTGTATCGGCATTTGAAAAGGAGGCTGCCATCTATCGGCACCATGGTGGGCGGGCAATCTGCGTGGGACATCCCCTGCTCGACATCGCAAAGCCGGGGCCGGACCCCGAGGGGAAACTCCTGGCGCTGGGTGTTGATCCCTCTGCGCCCTTGATCGCGATGATGCCCGGGAGCCGGATTCAGGAGGTGGAGCGTCTGGCTGGTCCGATGTTCGGTGCGGCACGGATCATCAAGAGCCGGATTCCCGATGTCCGGTTTTTGCTTCCCATTGCATCGCAGCATCTCAAACCCGCGCTCGAAGCAGCCCTTCGCTCCTCCGGCAGCGAGGCAGATTTCTCGTTCGTCGAAAGGGATGTTTATTCGTGCCTGAGCCGTTGCTCGCTCGTCATCACTACCTCGGGAACCTCAACTCTCGAAACGGCCCTGCTCGGCGTGCCCATGGTAGTTGCCTACCGCCTGCATCCCGTGAGTTACTGGCTTGGACGCCGCTTGGCGAACACCCGCTATCTCGCGATGCCAAACCTCCTTCTCAACAACTTCGTCGTGCCCGAGATCCTTCAAGGCGATGTGAACGCTGCCACCCTCGCCGAGGCGGCGCTTGATCTTCTCGGCAATCCCGATCGGATGGAGGCCATCCGCTCGCAGCTCGCGACGCTTCCCTCGCTCCTCGGCGGTACCGGGGCCCTCAACCGGATCGCCGAGCTTATGCTCGGGGAGTTGGCAGAGACCGGGCAAAAAACGCTTTGAATCGATGAGCGGACTGACGCCTCCTTCCGTGGTTCTTGGCACGTTCTGGCGGCTCTGGAGTCTGTTGTCTCCGTATCGTCGCGAGGTGTTAGTTTCTTTCGCCGCGATGATCTTTGCGTGCCTGGGCTTTCTTGCACTTCCATTGTTTGCGCGCGGGGTGTTGGGCGATGCGATTCAACTTCAAAAAATGGCGGTTTCTCCCGGGCTGGGCATCGGTGTGGTCGGCGGGTTTTTGGTGCTGGCGGGCTCGGGCTACCTCTCCTCGATCCTGCTCTACGGGGTGGCTCATGAACTCAGTGCCGACCTGCGCCGCAAATACGTGGGGCACCTCCTGCATGGCTCCCTTGGCTTTCACCGCGATGCCTCGACCGGCGAGGTGCTTGAACGTTTGTCCTCGAGCATCGCGGATATCGATTGGTTCATCAAACACAGCCTCGGAAGTCTGCTTGGTGTCGTGATCCTGATGGCAGGAGGCGCTTTCATGCTGTTTTTGTTGAATTGGAAGCTGGCGCTTTTCAGTGCCGTTGCGGCACCGGTCATTGCTCTCGGGTTGCGCTGGATCGACCGTCGTGCCCACCAGATTCAGCGCCGCCGGTTGGCTGCGCACGAACGGCTCGCCTCCCACCTTCACGGACTGCTGACCGGAATCGAAGTGGTGAAGGCGTTTAATGCGGAGGAGCGGGAGGAAGAGAGATTTCAAAGCAGGCAGGAGGAGCTGCTTCGCGTTCAGCGCGAGGAGGCCCGGGTTTCATCCCTCATGGAGCCCCTGCTCATCACGATGGCTGCTTTGACCTTTATCTTTGTCCTGTTTTACGGAGGGGCTCTGATTGCATCCGGCGAGCTGGCGGCCGCGGAACTTATCACCTTTCTCATCTACCTTGTTTTCGTGATCCCGAATGCCCGGAATCTTGCGTTGCAAGTCGCAAGGTGGCGGCATTTGAACATCGCGCTCGACCGCTTGGATGAAGCTGGTGCCATCCCGCCCGAGCGCGATCCAGCGGGAGCGGCGGATCTGCCAACACCCGTGAGCGGTGCGATCGATTTTGACCGTCTCACGTATGGCTATCCCGGCCGGGGAGTAATCCTCAAGGAACTCTCCCTCCGGGTTGCTTCCGGCGAGCGGATAGGAATCGTCGGCCCCAGCGGAACAGGAAAATCAACTTTGTTCAGCCTCCTGCTTCGGTTCTACTCGCCGGACGATGGGAGCATTCGAATCGACGAAACCGATATCGCAAACGTCACCCTCCGCTCGCTCCGCAATGCGATCGCCATCGTGACCCAGGATATCATGCTTTTTGAAGATACCCTTCTTGAGAACATCCGCTACGGCAATCCCATGGCTACGGACGCCGAGGTCCGCTCAGCGTGCGAAGTGGCCAGGGTTGGTGGCTTCATCGATTCCCTGCCTGATGGCTACCTGACTCTTGCCGGCGAGCGCGGAATGAGATTTTCGGGTGGGGAGCGCCAACGCCTCTCCATCGCCCGGGCCATTTTGAAGAATGCTACTATTCTTCTCAT
>JBGSSC010000292.1:0-2970 GCA_041737265.1 Terrimicrobiaceae bacterium
GTAAAGAAAACCGAGGCTGCCGGCTGCCTCCGGGTGGTCTTGTGCGGCGGCCTTCTCCAGCCACTCTTTTGCCTTATCAAGGTCCTTTTCCGTGCCCTCACCGCGGAAATAGGCGCGGCCAAGCTCAAACTGGGCGGCGGCATCTCCACCTTTTGCCTTAAGCTCGATCTCTGCAAAGTCAGCTTTTGACCAAGCGATTGATGCCAACATGAAAAGCGTGACCAATGCAAGGAGAGCACCGCGAAATCCCGCACACGGAATACGATTTTCCTCAGCGAACGAAGATGAATTCAGTTCCATAGCAGCGTGGATTTTTACCAAGGGGATTGCGTGTTTGAAAACGAAAATTTTCTTGGTTGGAGGGCATCCTCTTCGCGGAGATAAACCATCCAATGCGTGCCGGAAACGGGCCCGGAAATGTGAAGACCCTTGAGCCGGTATGTGCCCCCCTCCGGCATGGTCAGCGGATCCTGGGGTGGCACTGTCATCGGCCCCTGGCTGTGGCGGATCATCCAGGTAGGCGCTTGGTCGGACTTTTCCCATTCCGGCAGGTAGCGCAGCAAGTCATGAAGTAATAATGCTTTGCGATAGTACTCCACCACGATTCCCACACGGAGGTCTTGGTCGGATGAAACCGTCTTCCCGGCAACCGGACTTGTGGAGATCGCCAGCAGGGCCGGTGCATATTCACCTCTTCCGTACGTGAGAAGTCCGGCAATCGGTTGGGATTGACCAATGAGGAAAACAGCCAAGGCCGCCCCCGCCAATGGCTTCCCGGTGCTTCCCAATCGCTCAATGAGGCGGTCGAATATCACACCAACCAGCAAGTAGAGGAAGGGCAGGCAAACCAGAAAATATCGGAAGTAGATGAACTCGCCGCGCCCGGCAACCAGGGAAAGGACCGGAGCGCAGAGCAGCACCGTGCCGAAAAATACCCCGAGCGCCGGATCGGACTTGCAGGTGAGGACAAGCCCGGCTGCCAGCACGACGGCTCCCAAAGCAAATGTGAGAGGCAGGAGCGGGCCGGAGACCGGCAGCCCAAGGCCGTAGCCAAAGAACTCGCCGAGGACCCTGGCCAGCGTGTAATCGGGACCGCCGGCAACCAGCATCGGACGCAAAAAGTAAGAGAGAAAACCGGCACCGGCCAAGGCCGGAGGACCGACCCAGATCCCCGCTGTGAGGAGTGCGTGGACCGGGTTGCGGCAGGCTTGGAATTCCGCAACCAAAATCCAGACACCAAGAGCCAGCAAGATCATCAGGAATGTCCCGTGGGCAAGAAACCCCACCACACAAAGAGTCCAGAAGGCACCCCACCACCAAACATTCCCGGCACGCTTGGTCTTCCATACGACCGAGAACGCACCCAAAGCGCAGGCCACCGCCACCGCATATCCCCGCGCCTCGGAGAAATACAGGATGAAAGGAAACGAGGTCGCGCCCAGAGCAACGGGGAGCCAGGCCGCACGAGGACAAAGCCTGACTGCGATGCGGAGCAAACACACTAGCGAGGCAAGTCCGGCCAGTACTGAAAGGCCACGATAGAGCAAAGGAGGCTGTCCCTCGCCCAGCGCCATGATCCAGAGGGAGTTCACCGGATGGTTGTTGTCGTGGCGGTAGAGCGTGATCAGATCGAGCGGGCTTCCGGCGTTCCTTGCCCATTGAAAACTGAGGATTTCATCGAACCAAAGTTCGCCGCGGGCTGCGGCAACAATGAGGAGGAACCCGAGAATGATCCAGCCAGCCGCCCACGGAAATGGAGTGGTCGTCTCCGTTGCGGTTGTCGCAGGCTGGCTCACCGGTGGATTTGTGCATGGAACCCGGCTTTCCGCTCGACGGCGCTTTCTGTTCCTGCTCATGGCTTCGGGGCACCAGCGATAGCTTCCAGCAGGGCGTTTACCCTCTCGTCGCCGGGACTCAGCAGCAGCGCCTCCTCCGCCAGCGATTTCGCCTCCTCCAAGTGACCGGCTTCGAGTTGATAAAGTCCGCGGAAATACAGCCACTCGAAACGGGACTGGTCCGGAACGAAAGCAAAAATTCTCACAGAACCCGAGTCGGTCCCCGAGCCCGAGGTGATGGGGTAGCAATAGGGCCGGATCCATTGCGGGCATACCGAGTTTTCCACCAAAGCGCGAAAAAACGGGGCTTCCTCGCCGGCAGGCGGCCTTCCGCTCACCAGCGAGTAGAGGCGGGCATAGGCCGCGCCAAAATTCTCCCATGAAGGGATCACTATGTGCGAAACCCCTGCTTCAGAGAGGAGGCGGAAGGCCTCCTCTTCATCCTGCGCGGCAAAGATCTCAGCGGCTCGTTTGAGCCCCGGCATGTTTTCCCAGTAGAGGGTGCCGAGAGTGTGGATTCCTCCGTGATAGGAGAGATGGGTTGATGAATTCGGGCCGGTGAGAACAATGGGAATTGCGTTGGGGCTCGACTGGATGAGACGGTGTGCGACATCGCGCAGCAGGAGGCCGTTCCCAAATTCCTCCGATATGGGCTCCTGAAGACAGGTTTCGTGTTTCTGGATAGAAAGCGCCAATTGCGGGGCCAGCGAAACCAAAAGGGCAAACCATGCTGATGCGGCGGCCCCCCAAGTCGCGAACCATGGCTTCGGAGATTCTCCTCTCGGCGAAGCGAAAACAATCAGCGCCCAAATCGCCCACAGCGCCATCGCCGCGTAAACCCAGCGAATCTGAGAAATCGTGAGCACCTGCATGACCAATGTCGCCGGGGCCACGAGCAATACCATCCGTTTGCCCCACTCACTGAGGCGTCCGCGCACCCAGAGGATCAGGGTGCCGCCGATTGCAAAAGCCGGCCACGCGTAGTGAACCATCCAAGCGTAGGGGGTGGGGGAGGACCTAATGAAGGCAAGCATGCTCTGAAACTCAAGAATGTACTCCTTGTGAAGAGCCAGCAGGAAAGGGTCTCGGACCCAGAACATCGATTGTGAGTTGGTTAAAATGAGTAGGGCCGGGG
>JBGSSC010000401.1:0-3555 GCA_041737265.1 Terrimicrobiaceae bacterium
CAGCAATATCTGCACCGCCCAGGTGCTCCTTGCGGTCATGGCATCCATGTATGCTGTTTACCATGGACCCGATGGCCTCAGGGCGATCGCCCGCCGCACGCACGAACACGCGCTCCGCCTTGCGGAGACCCTGCGCCAGTCGGGGCTGGCCGTTCAGGACGGACCCTTCTTCGACACGGTCCGTGTCTGGTTGAGGGAGCGCCCGGCCGATGAACTCTTGAAAGCGGCAGCCTCGCGGGGCATCAACCTCCGCAAACTTGATGACCATGCGGTCTGCATTGCGCTGGATGAAACCACCCGCGACATCTCAGCTCTGGCCTCGGTCTTCGGTGCCTCCGATTCCGGCGTCCCCTCCCCGCCTCCGGAAATCATCCCCAACTCCCAGCTTAGGACATCAGATGTCCTTGCCCACCCTGTCTTCCGCTCCCATCACACGGAGACGGAAATCCAGCGCTATATCCGCCGTCTCGAGTCGCGGGATCTTTCGCTCACGACATCGATGATCCCTCTGGGGTCCTGCACCATGAAGCTCAACGCTGCCAGCGAGATGTTGCCGCTCACATGGCCGCCCGTTGGCTCCCTTCATCCCTTTGTTCCCGCCGCGCAGGCCGGGAGATTTGCGGCCCTTGCCGCAGAACTTGGAAACTGGCTGGGAGAAATCACGGGACTTCCCGCCGTGTCCCTTCAACCCAACGCCGGCTCGCAGGGCGAATACGCAGGCCTCCTTGCCATCGCCGCCTACCACCGGTCGCGGGGCGATCAGGGCAGGAACATTTGCCTCATCCCGACATCCGCACACGGCACCAACCCGGCAAGCGCCGTGATGGCAGGCTTTCAGGTGGTGGGAGTCGCATGCAAGCCCAACGGAGACATCGACGAGGCCGATCTCGATGCCAAGATTGCGGCACACAGCGCGAACCTTGGAACATTGATGGTCACCTACCCGTCCACCCACGGGGTTTTTGAAGAAGGGATCGTATCGATCTGCGCGAAGGTCCACGAAGCAGGCGGGCAGGTTTACATGGATGGCGCGAATATGAACGCCCAGGTCGGGATTTGCCGGCCCGGAGATATCGGAGCGGACGTCTGCCACCTCAACCTCCACAAAACCTTTTGTATTCCGCATGGCGGCGGAGGACCGGGAGTCGGTCCAATCTGCGCGGCCACCCATCTGGCTCCGTTCCTGCCGGGGGACCCGGCGGCACCCGACCAATCCGCCGTGGGACCGGTTTCGGCGGCTGCGCTCGGTAGCGCAAGCATCCTCGTCATCCCATGGATGTATCTTGCCATGATGGGACCCGATGGCCTGCGCCGCGCCACCGAAGTCGCGATGCTCTCTGCAAACTATGTCGCGGATCGTCTCGCAACCGCCTTCCCCGTGCTATACCGGGGGAGAAACGGCCGCGTCGCACACGAATGCATCCTGGACCTCCGCGAATGGAAATCGCGCGCCGGCATCGAGGTGGAGGACGTCGCGAAACGCCTCATGGACTTCGGATTTCACTCCCCGACCATGAGCTGGCCCGTGCCCGGCACACTCATGGTTGAGCCCACTGAGAGCGAATCCAAGGCCGAGCTCGATCGCTTTTGCGATGCCATGTTGGCAATCCGTGCTGAACTGGACGCCATCGCGGAAGGCCGGCTGGATCGCACCGACAACCCCCTCAAAAACGCGCCGCACACAGCCCGGGCTGTCAGTGCCGATGAATGGACTCACACGTATTCGAGATCGCAGGCCGCCTATCCGGTCGCCCGCCTGGAGCAGTTCAAATTCTGGCCGCCGGTTGCGCGCGTGGATAATGTTTACGGCGATCGCAACGTGTTCTGCTCGTGTCCCCCCGTGCCGGAGGCGTAGGCAACGGGCAGAGGAGCGCCAGCCCGTGACGGCCGCCGAACGCATTGCGGAGTCAATCCGCAAAGAAGGCAGGATTTCATTTGCGGCGTATATGGAGATCGCCCTCTACGACCCCGAGGGTGGTTACTATCCGACGAGGGCCAGCATCGGCCGCGGTGGGGACTTTTACACAAGCGTGAGCGTTGGCCCGGCCTTTGGGAGGGTGCTCGCCGGGCAGTTCCAGGAGATGTGGGAAATCCTCGGCCGTCCCCGACCCTTTACCCTTGTCGAGCAGGGGGCAAACGATGGCCGGCTGCTCGCGGACATCCTCGCTGCCGTTCCAAGCCAGTTCCGGGATTCGATTCAATGCCGCATTATCGAGCCGCTGCCGTCGATGAGTGCGATTCAGGAAGGCCTCCTGGGTAACCCCGGGGTTCCGATCGACTGGCATCCAAGCCTGGCTGAACTGCCGCCCTTCGAAGGAGTCCATTTTTCCAATGAGCTGGTTGACGCCTTTCCATTTCATCTCATGGTTTCAACAGGGAGTGGCTGGGAAGAAATATTTGTGACTGTTGGCGCCGGCGGCCTCGAATTTATTCACGGCGAGCCGTCCCATCCTGTGCGGGGCCACTCCCTGCCGCCGCTTCCCGCCGGCTTTATCGCCGAACTGCGGCCGGCAGTCAGCCCATGGATCTCCTCCATAGCCTCCCGCCTGCGGCGCGGATACCTGCTCGTCACCGATTATGGAGACACACGCGACAGCCTGCTCGATGGATCCCGGCCACGCGGAACTTTCGCCTGCTACTTCAAGCACCACCGTGATGAAAATCCGCTCGAAACGCCGGGACATAAGGACATCACCGCCCACGTGGATTTCAGCTCGCTCGAGGAATCCGGCAGGCAGTCCGGTTTGCATCCTGCGGGCTTCACCGACCAATGCCGCTTTCTCACCGGAGCCGCAGAACAATTACTCCGAGAAATGGACGGCCGCCCCGACCACTCGTTTCTACGCCAGCTCAAAACGCTCCTTCACCCGGAATCGATGGGCGCAAAATTCCGGGCCTTCTGTATGAAAGCGCCGGGAACTCCGGATACGATCCTTTCAGGCTTCCGGCATGGAAAACCCTCTTGCGCAAAATAACGGGAAACGCGTTTCCCATTATTTTGCGAAGCAAAATTTTCTAATCCGGCGGCAAAGGCCGCCGTTTCTCAGCGGGTCCGTTTGCCCACACGCCCGCCCTTGGCACCGGCTCCCGCCGGATTAGCGGCCTTGCGCGGTTCGAACTCGAAGGCGACTTTGCCTTCTTCCAGCTTGAGGAAGGCGGAGAAGGGTTTTCCCTTCTTGGAAATGAAGCGCCGGATGATGTCGGTCTTGCCGGTCTCGATGAGTTTGATCACCTGTTCAGTTGGGACTTCGTACTGGCAAATGCTCTTTCCCATGCGGAACTTGCAGGCGGAGACGTTTGAGCAAACGTAGGCATTGCCCGAGTCGTGAATCGCGCCTTTTTTGCAGGCGGGGCACACGGGGGCAATGACCGGCAATGCGGTGAAATCAAGGTCTGCGGCCCCGCGTGCGTCGTCGCCGAAGTCGAAGGATTGTTTGAACTCGGAGTCGAGTTTGACAAGGGCCGCGAAGGGCCTGCCTAGCTTGCTGCGGAAACCTTCGAGCGGACCGACCTTGCCGCTTTCGAGCAGCGTGGTCACTTCGTCGCGCTCGAGTT
>JBGSSC010000406.1:0-2751 GCA_041737265.1 Terrimicrobiaceae bacterium
GCCATTGGCCCAATGCAAAATAAATGCAAAAACGGCCTGAACCACCGAGCTTGTGCCGTAGGCCGGCACGTTGCAGACAGAGATCCTGCGTTCGCGCGCCACGGCGGCATCGACCACATCGTAGCCGGTCGCCAAAACGCCCACATAGCGAAGGCTGTCCAAAGCGCCAAGGGCTTCGGCCCGCAGGGGGACCTTGTTGGTAAGCACGACCTGCGCCCCCGCCGCCCGTGCCACCACGTCGCCTGCTGCCGTGCGGTCGTGGATCACAACGTCCGGGGCCAGGGCCTTCAGACTGTCCCAAGACAAGTCTCCGGGGTTGAGGGTTTCACCATCCAGAACAACAATCTTCAATGGGGAGGAAGTCGAATCGGGCATGGCTGTCCTTGGTGATTCATTGAGAATTGAAATTCGGTGCCTTTGAGTCAAGCCATTGCCTCCCGCTTGATCCCGGCTCCCTCAAGAAGTCTGAGGGACTTTTCGCAGCGAAAAGTCTTTAGCGAGGCCTTGGGAATCGGGGCTGAAAACAGTGGAGGCAGAAAGCTTTTGAACATATCCGTTTTTAGTCTCAGACAGTGCCTCGCTCGGGGAAGGGAACAATTTCCCGGAGGAAACAATCCGCAGATCCACCGCGCCGCTTGACCTGAGAGCGCCGGAGGGTCCATCCTCACGTCAATGTTGCTCTTGTTTTGCCCGCGCGAAGCTGAACCGCCCGACCCACGCGTCGCGGTCACTCCGGATTCCGCCGCGAAATTCAAAGACCTCGGCATCCCGGTGCTGATTGAATCCGGTGCCGGGTCCGCCGCAGGCTTCCCTGACGACGCCTACACAAAGGCGGGGTGTGAGATCATCACAGACCGGGGAGCGGCGCTTGCGAAAGCAGGGATCGTCACTTCGGTCCATGCGCTGGCCGGCCCGGATTTATCACGCTTAAGTGAAGGGGCGGTGACAATCAGTTTTTTGGATCCGTTCCGGAATCCTGCGAAGACGGCGGCTGTTGCGGAATCCGGCGCTTCGGCGTTCAGCCTGGAATTGATCCCGCGGACGACGCTCGCGCAAAAGATGGATGCGCTGAGTTCGCAGGCCAGCCTCGGTGGGTATGCCGCGGTGCTTTTGGCGGCGATGCGGATGGACACGATTTTTCCGATGATGATGACCCCTGCCGGCACGCTGCAGGCATCGCGGGTATTGGTCGTCGGGGTGGGGGTTGCCGGTTTGCAGGCGATTGCGACCGCGAAGCGCCTGGGTGCGCGGGTGACGGCCTTTGACACCCGGCCGGTTGTCGAAGAGCAGGTGAAGTCCCTTGGAGCAAAATTTCTGAAGATCGATCTGGGGGAAACCGGGCAGACCGCGCAGGGATACGCCAAAGAGTTGACCCCCGAACAACTCGCCAGGCAACGGGAGGGAATGGCCCGCGCATGCGCGGAGACCGATGCGCTCATTACGACTGCGCAGGTTTTCGGAAGGCCCGCCCCGCGCATCATTTCGGCGGAAATGGTCGCAGGGATGCGGCCCGGCAGCGTGATCGTGGACATGGCCGTCGCCAGTGGCGGCAATGTCGAGGGGTCCGAGTCCGGCAAAGAAGTGGTGGTCGGCGGCGTGCGGATCCTGGGAGCGGACAACCTGCCAGCAACGGTTCCGCGCCATGCAAGCCTCGCCTTCGCCAACAACATTTTCAATTTTGTCGCCTACCTTTGGAAACCGGAGGAGGGAATCCGTTTCGACGCGGAGGACGAAATCCTTCAGTCCTCACTGGTCACCCGGGGCGGGAAGATCGTGAACCGCCGCGTCCTCGAGGCCATTCAATCCACCTAGAACCATGCTCCTCTTCTTTGTCTTCGTCCTCTCGATCTTTCTGGGTTTCGAGCTCATCACCAAGGTGCCCTCGCAACTCCATACGCCCCTGATGTCCGGCTCAAACGCCATTTCGGGCATCACCATTGTGGGCGCGCTGGTGGCGGCGGGGCACACGGATAACAGCGGCTTTGCGACCGCGCTGGGGGTGCTGGCTGTGGCCCTTGCGATGGTTAATGTGGTGGGCGGCTACCTCGTTACCGACCGGATGCTCCGCATGTTCAAGGTCCGCGGAAAGGAGAAGTGATGCATAGCTCCGACCTGATCAACTTCGGCTACATCGTCGCTTCGGTCCTTTTCATCTACGGACTCAAGCTCTTGAGTGCGCAGGCCTCGGCCCGCAAGGGAAACCTGATTTCCGCTGTGGGAATGTTGCTCGCAGTCGTTCTGACCCTGCTTCAGCAGGGCCTGGAATACCATTGGATCATCGTCGGGCTTGTGGTGGGAACGGCGGTGGGAGCCGTCCTTGCCATGCGGGTGCAAATGACTTCGATGCCCGAAATGGTCGCGCTCTTCAATGGCTTCGGGGGCCTTGCGAGCCTGTTCGTGGCATGGGCGGAGTACGACTTCAAACCCGAGATGCCGGCTTCGTCCGCAGCGCCGGCCATGCTGGCCATCCTGATTGGAGGAATCACATTCACCGGGAGCATGGTGGCCTTCGGCAAACTCTCCGAGATGTTGTCGGGCAAGCCGGTGCTGTTTCGCGGCCAGGTTCCGCTGAATGCCTTTCTCCTCGTGGTCGCCGTGGTGGCAGGCGCAATTTTTACTCTCTCGCCCGCTTCGACCTATTACCTCCTGATTCTGGCGGTCTTGCTCGGGCTCGCGCTCGGTGTGTTGTTGGTGATCCCCATCGGCGGAGCTGACATGCCCGTCGTGGTCTCGTTGCTGAACAGCTATTCC